>DATNOW010000098.1:0-2361 GCA_036703515.1 Chroococcidiopsis sp. | reverse complement strand
GACGCACAGCGGTGCGCCCCTACAGGTGATCTGTCAGGACGGCTATCGATGAGGACGCACAGCGACCCGGTTATCGGTGAGGCCCAGTTATGGGGTGAGGGCGCACCGCTGTGCACCCCTACGTCAGAATTTCAGGTGATTCAGTTATGCAATAGTTCGGCATTATTCCGGTGGGGCAAACCTGGGCTGGCCTTTAAAATAACCTGTGTGCAGCGCTCTGCGGCTGTTAAGGACTGATTAGCGCGTTTCGTCTTTTTTTGGTGGGTTCAAACCGTGACTCTTAGTGCCGATACTTCTCCAAAGCGATCGCCTGCTACGGCAGTGGTGGGGCTGTTGGCCGAGCATTTAGTCGCGCAATGGCTGGTGGATCAAGGCTGGCGGATTTTGCAGCGGCGTTGGCGCGGCCGCCAGGGTGAACTCGATCTGGTTGCCTATCAGGATGGACGGGCGATCGCCACCTTAAGCTTTGTCGAAGTCAAAGCCCGCAGTCGCGGCAGTTGGGATCAAGACGGGCGGCTGGCGATCACTCCTCAAAAGCAGACTAAGCTGTGGCGGACAGCCGAGCTATTTCTCTCGCACTATCCAGCCTTTAATGCCTGCACCTGTCGGTTTGACGTGGCCCTGGTGCGCTGTGAGCGATCGCCTGTTTTACGCAAACCAGCCGGTTCGCCCCCTCTCTCCAACAGCGTCACCGCAGATGGGGCCGTGGATGTACGAATAGATGAGGCGATCGCCCCCGACCTGTCTCAATTTTCCCCGATCCAGCTTGGGCAAGCGGTTTCCCTATCGGGCTATCAGCTCACGCTCCAAGACTACATTCCCAATGCGTTTGGATAATGCGTTTGGGTAATGGCGTTCATCCCTCGTCCCTGGTTCTTCACCCTTCACCCTTCACCCTTCACCCTTCACCCGCTGTTCCACACCCACTTACCCACTACCCACTTACCCACTACCCACTTACCCACTACCCACTTACCCACCACCCACTAACCCACCACCCTACTGCCCAGCCGTCAGCCAAGCAGGGTGCGTTAATAGAGACGAAATCACGCGTACGCCGCGCAGTTGGTTAGAGAGGGGAAGAT
Organism: Chroococcidiopsis sp.; assembly: GCA_036703515.1. Lineage (GTDB taxonomy): Bacteria > Cyanobacteriota > Cyanobacteriia > Elainellales > Elainellaceae > DATNOW01. The sequence goes on along the minus strand of DATNOW010000098.1, from coordinate 1,276 downwards.
GCCCCCGTGGGGCTTCTAATGTCCAGGTAAATTCTTGGGGATAGCGGGTCCAGGTGTTGCCTTTTTTCCAGCCGATTTTTTCCCACAGCCGCTCCCAGCTTTTGCTGTTGCTGAGCCATAGCTCTCGCTGCACCGAATAGCCAAACTTGCCTTCTGAATAGACCAGCCACAGCCGGTTGATTGTTTGCAAATCAGTCACCGGAAACTGCTCGACTTCGCTGAAATAGAGCCATTTGCGCTGGGTCGCGCTGACCCCGGCCAGTTCGCATAGCTTCTCGATGGTGAGCTGATCGGCGGCCTGATATTCTTGCCGCAGCAGCAGCGTTTGGATGACGCTATAGTCGATCCCACGCTCAGACTCTAGGGGCACAATGCCGTTGGGCAGATGGGTTTGCAGCCACGTTTGCACTGCGGCCGATTCGGCTTTGGCGAGCTGTTGATAGGCGCAGCCGTCGATCGGGGTGACCGGGCTGGCGCGACGCTCTAGCAAAAAGCCCATCAGCAAATCGAGCCCAGCTTCACCCGCAGCGGCGATGTCGTAGATGAGCTGAAGCTGCTTTTTCTCAGTTTCAGTCTTGAGGCGCGTCAGTAGCTCTGCGGCTGACTGCGGCAGATTGGGATGGGAAGACAGAGTTGGATGTTGGGAGGAAAGACTCATTGGTTAGGATGCGACACCAGACGAGAGGATACGTTTGATGATGGCGGTGGTAGAGCTAGGCACTTCGATCTGCACGAGTTTGATCTGCCCGCCGTAGGCCTGGACGGTGCTGGCCTCTGGCAACGTGTTGAGGTCGTAGTCGCCGCCTTTGACGTAGACATCGGGCTGGAGAGCGGCAATCAGCGTGTCGGCTGTCGTCTCGGCAAAAATGATCACGCCATCAACGGGCTTGAGGGCGGCCAGAACCTCTGCGCGCTGGGCGTCAGGGTTGATGGGGCGAGTCGGTGCTCCGGTGGTTTGGGGTTTGATGGCGCGTACCGACGCGTCGCTATTGAGCCCAACGACTAGACTTTTGCCGAGCGCTTTGGCTGTTTGCAGATAGCGCACGTGCCCGGCATGGATGAGGTCAAAGCAGCCATTGGTAAACACCAACGGTCGCCACTCCTCGGGATGGGCAGCGATCGCCTGCTGTAGCTCAGTTAGGGTATAAATCCCGACAGCCATGGATGGGAAACTGTGCGCTCACGACTAGGTAGTTGAACCTATAGCTTACCGTAGAACGAGAGCAACTTTGCCCAGATCACGCAGCCAGTCTGGTTAGTCCCCAAGCTGGCTAAT
>DATNOW010000097.1:0-3118 GCA_036703515.1 Chroococcidiopsis sp. | reverse complement strand
TGCACAATCTGTCGCTGCACAAACCGTCGCTCTGGGCTAGATGAGTTAGCCTTCTCCTGGGAATCTGGGGGTTGAGTCATACGGGGAGTTGATGAGGCTTGGTGGGGTTGCCTTTATTTTGCCTCAGGATAGAGTAGAGCGTTGTAGCTGGCTAAGAAGGATGTTTGAAAAGCATCACCCATTCCCGTAGGGGCGTGGCATTTGGCAGTAACGCGCTCATACACACCGAAAAATGAACGTCCAAATGCCGCGCCCTTACAGCCTGGGGTCACACCAACAGCATTTCAAACAGGTTTTAACTGTCGTGCATCCCGTGCATCCCGTGCATCCCGTGCATCTCATGCATCCATTGGTGTCCTTGAGAGCGAATCCGGTGAGCAAAATGGCAGTGGCGCAAATCAACAATATCCACATCGCGCAGCAGCGCCATCGACAGGTCAGCGATCGCCTCAATTTGCAGCACAGGGGCGATCGCCTCCACCCCCACATCCACATCTAAATCTTCGTGAAATCGCCCCGGCTAAGTAACCGAGCCAAACAAATAGGCCGCATAGATGCCATAGCGCGGCCGTGAATAACGCTAGTCGATGCCCGCGAGTTTGGCTAACTCTTCGCTGCTGAGCATCGGCACCCCGTCAAGGCTGCGCACCTTGAGGTCTTGATAAAACTCGGCTTGGGCTAACTCCACTTTAGACTGCGCCGATAAAAACAGCAGTGCCCAAAAGACACCCACGCGATCGCTATTTTCACCATGGTGGGCATTGGGCACGCGGGTAGACTCCGCCTCAGCCGAAGTTAGCCAGAGGTCGAGCAACGCTTCAAATTCCATCCATTCGTCGCCTTCACTCAGGGTTTCCCAGTTGGCGTTGAGGAACTGATCGAGGGCAGCGGCCACCTCCGATAGGTTTTCTTGGTGCGCTAGTTGGGCGATCGCCCGCACGGCTTGGCTGCGCGACTGGGGGCGGGGGCGACGGGCGCGGATGCGCGGGTTTTGGTCAGCGACGGCTTCGGCCATCAGCTCTAGCTGGGCGATCAGCTCTTTGAGGGTGACGCGACGGTTTTGGGGCGGCTGGGCGACAGCGCGACGACGAAGCTGCCGTTCGAGCTTGAGGGGAAGAGGGCGATCGCCCCCTTCCCCTTCGGCTAATTCTTCTAATTCGCCTTCTTCGGCCGGGGGTGGCTCATCGGAGCGGGCCAGGCTATCGGCCTTGAGCAACACCAGCATTGACGCATACAAAAAAGCCTGTCCCGACTGGGACAGGTCAGCCTCGTAGGGCGCGCGCCCCGCTTCGACCACCTGCAACGGCTTCAGCTGGCTGAGAAATTTGTCGATCACCTCAATCACCTTGACATCCCAGGGATCGATTTCCCCGCATTCTGCCAAGTCGATCAACAGGGCGATCGCATTTTGTGCCAGAGAGAGCGCCATAACAGACCCATCACTTTACGCTAAGGCGGACGAAATAGACGGCAGCTAGCACGATTAAACTCAGCAGAAACAGGGGCACCCAGAGGCTAAGGGGATTGAGCGGATCGGTCATCGTCAAAAGGTGCAGGGGTCGGCGATCGGCGTTGCCATCTCAAAGAAGACGGCGAGGGCGGGAGAGCAGCAAGGGCCACCCATCCCCACCCATGGGGCGTTAGTCTTAGCGGCGGGGCGTTACGACTAACGCAGCGGTCTAGCTATTGGCATAGACCTCGGTCACTTCCACATCCTCGGCATCGTTGTCAGACTTAGAGGCAGGCAGGAGGCGCTGCTGTTCTTCGAGTTCGACTTTATAGCGCTGGACATCTTGCTCTAACTCTTGAATGCGAACATCGCGCTTTTCGAGTTCGCGGCCAGAATCGAGCATGCGCTGCACCTGGGTCCAGACGCTAAACACCCACGCCATCGCCGCCCCAATACCCATCGCGATAATCAGTTCGACGGATAGTGGCGCTTCAAGCTGAACGCCTTTAACGAAATGAATGATGGCCGGATCTGTGTTTTCGATACCAAACAGAACCAGCGCTAGACAAATAACAAAGATGACTGTGAAATTAACTTGCCGCATCGACTGAATCCTCAATCTAAGCAGGAGAACAATAGTAAACAATAGGCCGTTTTGTCGTCTCAGTGGGACTGATCTAACAAAGCAAGCACTATTTAATCTAAATGCTGGGGGGACAATCTCGAACCAAGTGTAACAGTTTGATCAGAAAAGGTGATGGGAAAGCGCTAGATCTCTCGACCTGGGTTAACAGTAGGGCCACTAGCCGCCGGATCGGCACTGGCAGCCAGATCGGCAACATCAGATGATGGTGGGGTGAGTAGGGCTTTGATCCACAGGCCTAGGGCAACCAAGAGGGCGATCGCCAACGTCCCCACACCCAGCGGGCTGGGCACCCAAAACACGACTTCAATATGGTTTTGGGCACCGGGGTTCAGCGTCCAGGTGAGCTGTTTGCCGTCGGGGGCGATCGCCGGGGTGAGGCTATCGCCAACGCTTTGGGCACCCCAAGGCAGCGTCAGGCTAAATTCTAAGTCAAACAGGGAGCCGGGGTTGAGCAGCAGGCGGCCATCGTCTGCTGCCACACCCAGCGATCGCAAATCGAGGTCATAGGTGAGGCGATCGCGCAACACCAGCAGCAGGTTGCTCTCTTTGAGACTCAGGTGCGACTCTAGGGTTGGCCAACCGTCAGGGGTGATGGCCGGGGGCGCGTCAGGATCTGTCCCTAACGCCCCCCCCGAAGAACTCGCAGAAGCCCCCCCCGGCGACAGCGGCTGAAAAAATTGATTAAACGTTTGCTCTAGCTCTTTGCCATTGTGGAACGGCAGGCTGACGACGACTTCATCCGCGCTCTGCGACTGGATGCGGCCGCCAAGCTGCCGGGTGCGCCGCTTGACGCTGTTGAGCCAATCTGGGGCTAGTGCACCGCTCAAGGTGCTAAGCGACTCGCTCACCCGGATGCGCTGGAAGATTTCGCCATGGTGCTGGTCGATGATGCTAATCCCCGTTTCGGAGTGGACGCAGCCGGTTAGCCCCAGGCACGCCACCACCATCACGACCATGACCCCATAGACGCGCAGGGGCAACAGCCAGCGGGCGATCGCGGCGATCGCCTGAGAACACGGATA
>DATNOW010000096.1:0-3216 GCA_036703515.1 Chroococcidiopsis sp. | reverse complement strand
AGGCGACTCTGAGCCAGTGGTGTTGCTGTGTACCCCCCGAGCGCGATTAAAAAAAATTGGGCAGACGGTGATGGTGGGCGATCGCGTTTTGGTAGTCGAGCCAGACTGGTCGGGAAAGCGGGGGGCGATCGCCCAGGTATTTTCACGGCAAACTGAGTTGGGGCGGCCGCCGATCGCCAACGCCAATCAAATTTTGCTCGTGTTTGCCTTGGCCGATCCCCCCCTAGAACCGATGCAGCTCAGCCGGTTTTTAGTCACCGCTGAGTCTACGGGGATATCGGTCAGCCTGTGCTTAAACAAAGCCGACTTAACCACGGCCGCGGAGCATGAAGCTTGGCGCGATCGCCTCAGCCTCTGGGGCTATGACCCGCTGTTCCTCAGCATCCAGGCCAATATAGGCTTAACCCAGGTGAGCGATCGCCTAGACAATCGGATTACCGTCGTCTCGGGGCCATCAGGCGTGGGCAAGTCGAGCCTGATCAATTATCTGATCCCCGCGGTCGATCTGCGGGTGGCCACGGTGTCGGGCAAGCTTCGCCACGGGCGTCACACTACTCGCCATGTCGAGCTGTTTGAGCTGCCCACTGGGGGGCTGCTGGCCGACACCCCTGGCTTTAACCAACCCAAGATAGACTGCTCGCCCACTACTCTAGGAGATTACTTCCCAGAGGTGCGTCAGCGTCTACAGCACGGCTCCTGCCAGTTTAACGACTGCCTGCACCGCGATGAGCCCAACTGCGTGGTGCGCGGCGACTGGGAGCGGTATGACCACTATCTTGCCTTTTTGGACGAAGCGATCGCCCGCCAGCAGGCGCTTGATCGCCAAAGCAATGCCGAATCGTCAATCAAGGTGATGACCAAGGGCGAGGGGCAACGCCAGGCGGAGCCTAAACTCGCCAGCCAAAGTCATCGCCGCCCGTCGCGACGCACCGAAAAGCAGTCTCTGGTCGACCTCTGTCGGGATATCGACTCCTCCATGGGCGATCGCGACGATGATTAGTGTGCCGTAAGACTGCTTTGTGAAACTGCGCTGTAAGACCGAACCGTCGGATCAAAACCCCTTTAGCACGCCATAAATGCCCCATATCGCCATCGGGCGCAGGTAGTGGCTAGCGCGGAAGGTGCCCACGGACGTGATCGCTTCGGGGGTGCGGAACTGGAGCCCGTTGTCATAAATTTGCCGCACAACCGCTTCGGTCAGCCGCCACGCTTCGTCGGTCATGCCCAATTGCACCAAAAACGCCGCAATGCCAAAGTTGATCCCCGTCCAGACCTCCAGGGGATGGGTGTCTTTGGGGTTGACCGGGGAACCGTCAGGGCGCAGACCGTTGGCGGCCCCAAACTGTCCGCCGTGAAACTTGAGGAAGCAGGCATCGTATACGGTTTTTAAGGCCGCGTTAGCGCAGGCAGGCGGCACCACATCTGGGAGGTTGAGCAGGCGGGCATAGAACTGCCCGCAGAGCTGATCGGCCATGACGACATCCGAGCCGCTGCCGCTATCCAGTCGGTAGTAGTGCCCGTTCCATAGGGTGGTTTGGTAAATCGGGCGCGACTGGGCCAGCCACTGCTGATAGCGGGCGATCGCCCCCTGATCGGTCTCTGTCCAGACATTGTCACGGCGGGGATCGCTGCTCAGCAACGGCTCTTTGCTCAGGACATTGCCGATGGCGATCGCTGCTTCGAGGGCCGCAATCCACAGCCCGCCGCAGTAGGCGCTGATCCCTTGAAGTCGCCAGTCATCAAAGGTTTGGTCGGGCGCACCCGAATTTTCGGGAATGCCGTCACCATCGAGGTCAAAGCCCTTGAGGTAGTCGAGGGCCGCGACCACAGCCGGCCAGCACTCGGCTAAAAAGGCGACATCGGTGCTGCCAGTCAAGACAAAATCGCGGTAGACCTGCAAAACAAAATCGCTGCCGAGATCTTTCCACAGATTGCAGTCTTGATAGCTGGTGTAGTTTGTCTTTTGCCAAACGTGCTCGTTGGGTGCGCCCAGATCGTGGGGAGTGGCATTGGCGGCTTTGCGCAGAGCCATGGGGCTTTCCATGCCCTGGGTGTAATAGTAGCCAATGGTGCGGGTGCGGGTGTCTTCGGCCGGGATCGCCCGAGCAAAGGCCCGCAACACAGCTTTATCAAGCTCGGGAAACAGCATCAGCAAGGCAAACGAGCCATAGAGCCGCACGTCTAAGCTTTCATACCAGCGGTAGTCGATACATTCCAACACCGCAAACTGCCCAACGGGGTCTTCGGCACTGGCCGCGCTCCACAGCGTCCCGCCGCTGGTCAGGTCATAGAGTTCGTTAAACAGCGCCATCTTAAACCAGTCAGGCAGATCCGGCTGGGACAAAATCGGCTGCTGCCACTGCTGGATCTGCTGTTGCCAGTCGGCATAGTGGTGGAGGGCAGTCTGGGCGATCGCCCACGCCTGCTGCCCGCTGCGCCCAAAAAAGTCGGTATAGCGGCGGAAATATTCGACCCCACTGGCAAACTCTGTCACGGGCACATCCCAGGTCAGCGCAAACGGAATCTGCTGGGTTTCGCCCGGTTGCAGGGTAAACCGGAGGGCGATCGCGCAGCCGACCTGCTCTCCATCGCCAGCGGGTGTGGGGTCGTCAACGTTGGGCAGCGAGCCATCGCGGGCAAACGCGCTCCATAGGTCAGCCCCATCCCCCGTCGGATGCCAACGACTGTGATAAAACACCTCGCACCCCGCATGCGGACGCGTAGCGATCGCCCATTGTCCATCTCCTTCGCGGGGGGGCTGAGCCTGCCCGATGCGATCCATGACGCAGCCGACAATCCCGGCTTCGTCTCGCCAGTGGTTAAACGCTCCCGTACTTTCGCCCAGCCGCGGCTGATATTCATAGACCGGGCTGCCATCGTCGCGCACCTTCACCTCGGGCGCGGTCAGCACGTTGGTAAACCAGCCCACCATAGTCTGCCAACTCAGCATGATGCTGAGCGTGATCGGCTGATCGGTCGGGTTATGGGCCGTCCAGACGAACGTCGCCACCGGGTAGCTGCTCTCTTGGTAGTTATCGGCCCAAATTGGCGAAAGCTGCTCACAGGTCAGGGTTGCAGCGAAGACCTGGCGATAGGCAAACCAACTGCGGGGATAGAGGGCGTGATAGCTGCCGGTGTCGTGCGCTTCCGAGGAAGCAGGATACCACTGCCATGCACCTAGGCTGCCGTCTTCTGGGGCAGCGGTGCAGAGCGCAT
>DATNOW010000095.1:0-3330 GCA_036703515.1 Chroococcidiopsis sp. | reverse complement strand
GAAATTTTGCGCGGCAAACACCTCCAAGACGGCACCGTGACCCCCCACGACTGGCTGCATTTTGTGATTTCGCTGCTCTGCCATGACATTGGCTATGTCAAAGGCATTTGCCAGCACGATGACCCCGGCGATCGCCGCTATGCCGTTGGGGTGGGCGACGACCTGGTGCAGCTGCCTGCCGGTGCCACCGATGCCAGCCTGACGCCCTACCATGTCGATCGCGGGCAGCGCTTTATCGAAGAAAATTTTGCCAACCAGCACCTGATCGATATCGAGCAAATTAAGCAAAACATTGAGCTCACTCGGTTTCCAGCCCCCAGCGCTGCACCCTACCAAGACACCGCCAGCTATGCCGGGCTGACCCGTGCTGCCGACCTGATCGGGCAGCTGAGCGATCCCCGCTATCTGCAAAAAATTCCAGCGCTGTTCTACGAATTTGAAGAAACCGGCGCGACTCAAGCCTTGGGCTATCGCCATCCCGACGATCTGCGGGCGGGCTACCCTCGTTTTTACAATACCGTCGTGTTGCCCTACGTCAAAGACGGGCTGCGTCACCTCAGCGCTACCCACGAAGGGCGACAGATTTTGGCCTACCTGCACACCAACCTGATGGATGCCGAGCGTCCTGCGGCCGTCAGCGCTGCGGCATAGCGGCTGGATAATGTCCCTTAGCACTCCTGCCATCGGCTAGGCCATCGACTATGCTGGAGACACGCGATTCGTTAAGTATCGGTTGGAATTTTGGGGTGCGTTTGAGAACGTTGCCAACACTCGAAGAAATCCGCCATAAACCGCAGACATCAGTTAGCCAAGGGGGATGCCTTGACGTATAAGCCTGAACCAATTGATACCTCAGCCATCTCGCTGCCGGCCGATCTGCGCAAACTAGCCGACTTGTTAGCCCGCAACAGCCACGATATTTGGGTCAAAGAACGCCTCGACCAAGGCTGGGTCTACGGCCCCCAGCATGACCCCATCCGCCGGATTAATCCCTACCTTGTCTCTTTTGCAGACTTGCCCGATTCAGAGCAGCAAAGCCGTCGGATTACGGTTTCTGAAACGCTCAAGACGATGATGGCGTTAAACTACTCCATTGAGACGAGTGATAGCGCAGGGCTAGCGGCGGCTCTCGAAGATAGCGATCTCAACCTGATTGTGCAGGGGTTAAAGTCGGCCAGCGATTTGAGCCTGTCGTCGTTGCTCGACCTCCGCCGCGAAACGGTGCGCCTCCAGCCGCGATCGCCCGAAATTTATCGGGTGCTGGGCGACTCGATTTTGCAACTGGGTGAACCGCTAATGGCCTACGATGTGCTGGCCGAGGGCTTAAAGTATTGGCCCGAAGATTTGCGGCTACAGCAGCTGCTGGCGTTGGCCCTGGCCCGCAGCGGCTCGACGGTGGCGGCCAATAGTCTATTGCAAACGCTGGTGCAGGGTGGGCAAAGCGACAATGAAACCTTGGGCTTGCTGGCCCGCACCCACAAAGACCTGTGGCTGCAGGCGACTGATGTCAACGTTCGCCGTCAGCAGTTGCAGCAGGCCTATGCCTGCTATCAGCAGGCCTACGCCCAAAGCCAAAGCGTCTGGACGGGCATCAATGCGGCCACGATGGCCATGGTGATGGGGCAAACCGACGAGGCTAAGGCCCTAGCCCAAGCGGTACGCGATCGCTGTTTGGTTTCTCTGCCGCCCCCGGCCAAGCGCAGCAGTGCCGACTATTGGAACTTGGCCACCCTGGGTGAGGTGGCGCTACTGCTGGGCGAGTGGACTGAAGCCGAAGACTGCTACCGCCAGGCCGTAGCGGTGGGGCAAGGGCGGTTTGGCGATCTGAGTTCGACGCGGCGCAACGCCATGCTGCTGACCCAATATTTGGGCGGCGATCTCGATACGATTAAGCGCTGGTTTCAGATTCCGCGCGTGGTCGTGTTTTGCGGCCATCGCATCGACCATCCATCGCGTCCTCATCCCCGCTTTCCAGCCGAGTTAGAGCCTGCGGTCTATGCCGCTATTCGCGATCGCCTACTCAAGCTCGATGCGCGGTTGGGCTATTCGTCAGCGGCCTGCGGGTCTGACATTTTGTTTTTAGAAGCAATCCGTGAACTCAACGGCGAGATGCACGTGGTGTTGCCCTATGGCCGCGAGCAGTTTGTCCGCGATTCGGTGGCGACGATTCCAGGATCGGAGTGGGGCGATCGCTTTGAGCGGGTGATGCAGCAAGCGACGGAGGTGATTGTGGCCTCGCACCTCAAGCTGCAAGAAAACGACGTGGTCTATGAATATTCCAATCGCCTGCTGCACGGCTTGGCCAAAATGCGGGCTGAGCAGTTGGGCACCGATCTGGTGCCGATGAGCGTCTGGGACGGCAAACCTGGCGATGGCCCCGGCGGCACCGCCAGCACTGTTGCCCACTGGCAGCAGTGGACTGACAATATCGAAATTATTCACCTCGATACGCTACTCACCCAAACCCCGATTGCGCTGCCATCTCCGCGCCCCCCGCTGCCCATCGTTACCCTAGCGGGCGATCGCCCCACTTTAGGAGACACTGCTGCTGCCACTGCCGGGGAGGGCGACACCATGGCCGTAGAGCGCCAAATCCGGGCGCTGCTGTTTGCCGATGTGGTGCATTACAGCCAGCTCGGTGAAGATCAATACTTACCCTTTGTGCAACACTTTTTAGGGGCGATCGCCGACCTGGCCGGGCAGCCGATCTACTACCCCCTGCTCAAAAATACGTGGGGCGACGCCCTCTATTTTGTTTTTGCCAACGTCAACCAAGCCGGACGGTTTGCCCTCGACCTCTGCGACTTAGTGCAAAGCATCGACTGGTCAACCCGCAGCCTGCCCAAAGAACTCAACCTGCGGGTAGCACTCCACGCTGGTCCCGTTGAGCAAAACATCGACCCGATCACCGGCCATCTCAACTACGTTGGAGCCCACGTCAACCACACGGCCCGCATTGAGCCGATTACCCCACCCGGCAAAGTCTACGCCAGCCAAGCCTTTGCGGCGATCGCCTCCTCTGAAGGGCTCAAAGATTTTACCTGCGACTACGTGGGGCAAATGCCCTGGGCTAAGCGCTATGGCACGTTCCCCACTTACCATGTGCATCGCTGCATCCCCTAAGCAGTACGGTTGGAGCGGTATGAGAAGGGCTGCATAGCGACCTATGGCGACTTCGATGACGTTGAAATGCGATCGCCTCGACTTCTGCATCATCCAACGCTTGCTGCAGAAGAGCTTACACTGCGGCTGTTGTTCTGCTTTCACGCTCATTCAGAAGCCTATTTGATCTGCACGGGATGAATTGCCCAGATTGTTTTGCAATACTCG
>DATNOW010000094.1:0-2279 GCA_036703515.1 Chroococcidiopsis sp. | reverse complement strand
CACCTCAAACCCCAAAGGTTTGAGCAAGCTGACCAGAAACCGTCGGTTTTCGCCCTTGTCGTCGACAATCAGCACCGTCCGGGGTGGGCCGGTGAAGCCGACAATGGCGCGATCGCGGCTCTCGCGGATCTCATTTTGGGCCGTGTGGCTCATCACCTGGGGCAGCGCCACATCTAGCCAAAAGGTGCTGCCCTGCCCTAATCGACTCTTGACCTGAAGCTGGCTGCCCATCATCTCGGCCAGGCGGCGGCTGATGGCTAACCCCAGCCCGGTGCCCGAAATGGCGCTGTTGCGATCGCCCACCTGTCGAAACGGCTGAAAGATTTCGTCTAAATATTCTGGGGCAATGCCGCAGCCGGTATCTTCAACCAAAAAGCGAATAGTCTGGGTTGACGTCACCACCCCAACCTTAAACACCACCCCGCCTTGATCGGTAAACTTGACCGCATTGCCAATCAGGTTAATCAAAATCTGGCGCAGGCGCTGCTCATCGCCCTTGACCCAGGCGGGCATGTCGGAAATCGCTTCATAGGTAAAGGTAATGCCCTTTTGAGCGGCGCGTAGGGCAAATAGGTTGGTCACACCCTTGAGCATATCCGGCAGGTGAAACTCAACCGGATGCAGCTCCATCTTGTGGGCTTCGATTTTAGACAGGTCGAGAATGTCATTAATCAAGGTCAGCAGGTGTTCGCCGCACTGGTAGATCACCTCTAACCCCTGGGCCTGAGAGGAGGATGGCTCCTGCTGGCGCTGCAAAATCTGGGCATAGCCTAAAATGCCGTTTAGTGGCGTCCGCAGCTCATGGCTCATGTTGGCCAAAAATTCGCTCTTGGCCCGGTTGGCGACTTCGGCGGCTTCTTTGGCCTGGCGCAGCTTTTCTTCGGCCAAGATGCGATCGCTAATGTCGTGGGTAATGCCGACATAGTAGAGCGGCTGACCCTGTTCATCCCTGGCAAAAGCAGCCGTCGAGGTATACCATCGCCACTCGCCGCACTTGTGGCGCATGCGGTAGGGTGAACTAGAGCGGTTTTCGTTGAAGGTAGCGATTTGGCGAATGGTGCGATTAATCTCGGGCAGATCATCGGGGTGGACAAAGCTGCGCCAAGGTCGCCCTACCACTTCTTCGCTCTGATAGCCCAGCACCGTCGGGGCGTTGGGTGAGACATAGAGAAACACCCCATCCAGCGACACCGTTGAAATCAGATCGTTGGCGTTTTCGACAATACTGCGATAGCGTTCTTCACTCAGCCGCAGCTTTTCGTTGGCGGCCCGAATCTCTTGGGTGCGTTCTGAAACCCGCTCTTCTAATTCTCGGTTTTGGCGCTCTAAGGCTGCAAACGACGCTTGGATTTGGGCAGACATTTGGTTAAACGCCAGGGCCAGCAGCCCGAGTTCATCTTCGCGCTCCACCGGCACGGTTTGATCCCAGTTGCCCTGCGACAGCGATTGCGCCGCCCGACTCAGCCGCAGGATGGGTTTAGCAATCCAGCTTGAGGTGAATGCCCCAATGGCGATCGCCACCCCGAGGGCTCCCAGACAGAGGGCAATGGTCAACTGGGTGTTGGCATTGATGCGCCCCATAAAGTCTGACTCGGGCATTGCTACGACAATCAGCCAGTTGAGCCCCTGCACCCCCCGCAGCGGCGTCACCTGCAAAAAGTAGCGATCGCCCTCCAGGTCAAAATCAAGCTGCTGATCGCTCTGGATGCTGCTGAAGCTGCCAAACTGCCCTTCGAGATATTGGGCCGTCAGCCGAATGGTGTCATTGTTGCTCTGGGTGGCCTGCAATCGGTTGACTACGCCATTGATCAGCACCGAGGGGCGCTCATTGGCTGAGTTGGCCACCAGCGCACCGCTGGCTTCGACAATGAACGTTTGCCCATTGCGCCCAATTTTAGTTGTGCGCAGAAAATTGTTGATCTGGGACAGCAGCAAATCCGTCGCCAGCACCGCTTGCAGATTCCCATCGGTGTCATAAATGGGTTGGCTGGCCGTAATCACCAGGCGCGGATCGGCAAAATCGGTATAAATCTCGCTCCAGGTGGCTTTGCCAGCCTGCGTCGCTTTCTCATACCAAGGACGCGATCGCGGATCGTAAACGCTGCCAATGGCGGGATCTCCTTCGCGATCGCCCTCGCTATCAAGGGCAAAGGAATAAAACCGGCCGCCGGTTTCTTGCCCAGCCAAGCCCAGTTTTAAGGCCGGAAACACGTCATTGCCGGGCCGCCCGACGCCAATAAAATCACCACTGGGCCGGCCCAAGGCAATCGAAATTACGG
>DATNOW010000093.1:0-2644 GCA_036703515.1 Chroococcidiopsis sp. | reverse complement strand
AGGAGTCTCCATTAAGATCGAGACTAGGAGCCAGACCAACTGATCGGTCGATGGGTTGTTGTGAACCAAGTTGACTATTTACGCATTAGCCTGATTGACCGCTGCAATTTTCAATGTCAATACTGCATGCCCGAAGGGGAGGAGTTAGCCTACCTCAACCAGCGGGATGTGTTGAGCGATGCGGAGTTGCTGACGCTGCTGCGGGAGGTGTTTATTCCCTGTGGGTTTACGCGATTTCGCTTGACCGGTGGTGAGCCGCTGCTGCGTCCGGGGGTGGTGAAACTGGTCGAGGCGATCGCCACTTTGCCCGAAACCCAAGATTTGTCGATGACGACTAACGCCTTTCGCCTGGCGAGTTTAGCCGAAGATCTGTATCGGGCCGGGCTGCGGCGGATTAACATTAGCCTCGACTCCCTCGAACCCGAAACCTTTGACCGGATTATCGGCAACCGGGGGCGATCGCGCTGGCAGCAGGTGTGGGAGGGCATTCAAGCGGCGCATCGGGTTGGTTTTGACCCGCTCAAGCTGAATGTTGTCGTGATCCCCGGCGTGAATGACCACGAGGTGCTCGATTTGGCCGCCCTCAGCATCGACCGCGAATGGCACGTCCGCTTTATTGAATTTATGCCGATCGGCAATGCCGGTCTATTTGACCACCAAGGCTGGGTGAACTCCGAAGATCTGCGCCAACAGATCCGCGATCGCTGGGGGCTCACCGAGTCGCAGGTGCGCGGCAATGGCCCCGCCGATGTGTTTCGCATCCCTGGTGCTAAGGGCACTTTGGGCTTTATTAGCCAAATGTCAGAATGTTTTTGCGATCGCTGCAACCGCATGCGCCTGTCGGCCGATGGCTGGCTGCGCCCCTGTTTGCTCAACGAGCTGGGTCAAATGGATCTGAAGACTGCCCTGCGAGCCGGTGTGCCCACTGCCACCCTGCGCGATCAGGTCAATGATCTGCTCACCCTCAAGCCCGAAATCAACTACAAACAGCGCGACTCTGGCACCAGCGGTGCCGCCTACAGCCGCACGATGTCCCAAATTGGGGGATAGTTTGACGCTCGATTTTATCCCCTCCGACTACTCAGGAGGGGAAAATTATTTTGGAGCGAATTATTCTGCGTCAATGCCTTCCCACATCTGAGCAAGCGGAATCCGTTGTCCTGACTTGGCTTGCTGTAGCGCTCTGCGCAAGCCTGCTTTAATTTCTTCGATGGGGGTATCGTCGGGGTCTAGCTCGCTATCTTCGACGGGTTGATTATCTTCGGCTAGCTCTGGATACAAAATAATCACGCGGACATTTCCCTGGGCGATCGCAGGCACAGGCTCATCAAGGGACAAATTGCCCTGCTCGTCTACTACACCTGTGACTTCAACTGCTTTCATGGACATGACCTCAGCCTATCTAAGTCCAGAATACCTGACCCCTCATAGGATTGCATCCTTTCTTCAGCAAGCATCTGATCCACTTAGGGATTTCCATAAAACTCATTCAAGATATCGCGGATTTCCTGGCTGCTGATATCCTCACGATCTGACTTCGCATAAATTTTCAATAACAGCACAGAGGTTGGTGACTCAACCTGATAGATCAATCGGTAACCCGCGCTCTTTCCTTTTTGGATATCCCGATTTTGAACTCTTACTTTGAAGACAACATAGCTTTCTCCTATTCCTGCTAGGCGATCGCCTACAAAATTGCCAGTCTGCAATTCTTGAATCACGCCTTCAATATCAGAACGAATATGGCGATAGCGTTTGGCTAAAGTGCGGAGATTTTGCTGAAATTCGGGAGCAAGATCGACTTGCACAGCAGGCTTCGGACTCTGTGCGCTAGATTGAGAATCAGGTTTTTGATCAGGATTTTGCTTACCCTGCATAGGGCTCACTCAGTTGGGAGATCAGTAGTGACTTTTAACAGTGTTTTGCTAACCTCTTTTACCACATGGGAAGCCCACCAGCGCTCTAACTCCTCTGATGATGTAGTCGCAGAAATTGAGCGAAACCCTACAAAACCGGGGCTGCACTTTTTGCGGCAGTTGCCGGTTGATTTTCACCAGGCTCCGGCATGGGCGATCACCCATGTCACTCAGCTTCAGCCTCAGGCGATCGCTCTTTGCGGCATGGCCGAGGGGCGCTCGAAGCTTAGTCTAGAGTCGCGGGCGGTGGTTAACGGCGAGATTTTGCACACCACGGTGGATCTAAACGGACTGCTGCCTGCGCTGACCATCAGCGAGATCAGCCACGATGCGGGGCAATATGTCTGCAATGCGCTGTATTACGCCATGCTCAAGCATTTGCGCGATCGCCGCTCCGAGGTGCCCTGTCTATTTATCCATATTCCCGTGCTGACCCACCAAAACCGAGCCGCGATTTTGGCCGACTTCCAACAGATCATTGCGCAACTCGTTTAACCTCCCCTAGCCACTAGGGATCGAGGGAAAACTACGGTTATCCGATGGGATTTGGAGAGTATCGCAGACATCTGCTACTATTTTTAAGCATGGGGATAATCGCGTTACCGTTGTCTTTGCCGTGTGCGCCCAGACGCTCTAGGTAGACGCATGCTCTGGTTAAGCGCAGCACGTTGATGTTGTGTCCCCGCTTCATCCCTTCCCTCTATTGCCATCTCGCGCTGCCCCATGCA
>DATNOW010000092.1:0-2226 GCA_036703515.1 Chroococcidiopsis sp. | reverse complement strand
GTTTTGCTTACCCCAGTCAACGCACCATGTCAGACGCGACGATTGAATCCATCCTTAACGAAGATAGAACTTTTGATCCACCGCCTGCATTTTCGCAGCAGGCCCATATTAAAAGCCTAGAAGAATACGAGCATCTCTATCAGCAGGCCGCCGCCGATCCCCAGAAGTTTTGGGCCGATCTGGCCCAAAAAGAGCTGCACTGGTTTGAAAAGTGGCATACTGTGCTCGATTGGCAGCCGCCTTTAGCCCGATGGTTTGACGGCGGCAAAATCAATATCTCTTACAACTGTCTCGATCGCCACTTGACCACCTGGCGCAAAAATAAAGCGGCGCTGATCTGGGAAGGCGAACCGGGGGATTCACGCACCCTGACTTACGCCCAACTGCACCGTGAGGTTTGCCAGTTTGCCAATGTGCTGAAGCAACTGGGGGCGAAGAAGGGCGATGTGATCGGGATTTATATGCCGATGATCCCGGAGGCGGCGATCGCCATGTTGGCCTGTGCCCGGATTGGGGCGGCCCATACGGTGGTGTTTGGTGGGTTTAGCGCCGAAGCCTTGCGCGATCGCCTGATTGACGGCAAAGCCACCCTGGTGATTACTGCCGATGGCGGCTGGCGCAAAGATGCGGCGGTGCCGCTCAAGTCCCAAGTCGATAAGGCCCTGGCCGATGGCGCGGTGCCAACGGTCAAGAATGTTTTGGTGGTGGAACGTACCAAGCAGGGCGTGCACATGGAACCCGGCCGCGACCACTGGTGGCACGACTTGCAAAAGGGAGCCTCGGCCGACTGCCCCGCAGAACCGATGGACAGCGAAGATATGCTGTTTATCCTCTACACCTCAGGCAGCACGGGCAAACCGAAGGGTGTGGTGCACACTACGGCGGGCTATAACCTTTACACCCATATCACCACCAAATGGGTATTTGACCTGCAAGATACCGATGTCTATTGGTGTACCGCCGATGTGGGCTGGATTACGGGGCACAGCTACATTGTCTACGGCCCCCTGTCGAACGGGGCGACGACGCTGATGTATGAGGGTGCGCCCCGCGCCTCTAACCCCGGCTGCTTTTGGGACGTGATCGAAAAGTATGGCGTGACGATTTTCTACACTGCGCCGACGGCGATTCGGGCTTTTATCAAAATGGGCGAACATTTGCCCAATGCCCGCAACCTCACGTCGCTGCGGCTGCTGGGCACGGTCGGGGAGCCGATCAACCCCGAAGCCTGGATGTGGTATCACCGAGTGATTGGTGGCGAACGCTGCCCGATTGTGGATACCTGGTGGCAAACCGAAACCGGCGGACATATGATTACCTCTCTGCCCGGGGCGATCGCCACCAAGCCGGGTTCGGCCACTCGCCCCTTCCCCGGCATCTTGGCCGATGTGGTTGACCTAGACGGCCACCCCGTTGGGGCAAACGAAGGCGGCTATTTAGTCGTCAAGCATCCCTGGCCGTCGATGATGCGCACCGTCTACGGCGATCCCGATCGGTTCCGCCGCACCTATTGGGAGCACATCGCCCCCATCGACGGGCAGTATCTCTACTTTGCAGGCGATGGGGCCCGCAAGGACGCAGACGACTATTACTGGATTATGGGTCGAGTCGATGATGTCATCAGTGTCTCTGGGCATCGCCTCGGCACGATGGAAATCGAGTCGGCGCTGGTGTCCCATCCTGCGGTGGCCGAGGCTGCGGTCGTCGGCAAACCCGATGAGATCAAGGGTGAAGATGTGATTGCCTTTGTCACTCTAGAAGGCACCTACAGCCCTAGCGAAGAGTTAAGCAAAGAGCTAAAGCAGCACGTCGTCAAAGAAATTGGCGCGTTAGCCCGTCCGGGTGAAATTCGCTTTAGCGATGCGCTGCCCAAGACGCGGTCGGGCAAGATCATGCGTCGCCTGCTGAGAAACCTGGTTTCTGGGCAAGAGATCTCGGGCGATACCTCGACCCTCGAAGATCGCGGTGTCCTCGATAAACTGCGGGAAGGCAGCTAAGCGCGGGCGATCGCTAGCCAAGTGCAGGGCGATCGCCCTGCACACACCCCACCTGGAACGCAGCTCGGCATTCTATTGGCATTCCAGATTCCGCCTACCTTCGCGTTCCCCATAGCGCCCCATGTACCGCTTTGCCTCGGCTTCGCCACAAGAATCGATCGTCTATGGCGCAGCGCGCCCTGGCCGTAGCACGACCCATCCTCACTCCAGCGCCGATCCGATTCAACAC
>DATNOW010000091.1:0-5135 GCA_036703515.1 Chroococcidiopsis sp. | reverse complement strand
ATCGCACCCCTATTCCCCTATTGACTAATCCACTTTTCAATACCTTTCCTCGTAGGCACTCCTCCGTCTGTAAACGTCCAGATATTCTGCCTTTGCTGAGGCGCGTAGCTGACGTGGATCGGTCGATCGCTCCCGTAGTAGTACAGCGAGTCAAACGGTAACTGATGTTCCAGAATCCACTCTACGAGGCACTCGCTCTCCAACCCTACAATCCGAAAATCACAGGCAGCACCAAGGCGTGAGCAGTAATACTTGCCATTTCGGTTCTTCTCATGTGCCATGTGCTGGTCGCGGCTCGGATCAACCCGCCCATTTTTAATCCCCGTCTCTGGGTCTTTCTGAGCCAGAAACCGCTTCAGATCCTTTGAACAGAACCCATAGGTCAACTGAAACCGCTCCCTGCCGAAGTGAGCAATCACAGGATCAAGGATGTGATTGCACAGAGCCTCTAAAGCTGGGATTGTCTCCTCCAAGTTTTCAGGATATGGGTCAATCCGATCCGCATACTTCTGGTAAGTTTGCGTGCAGGTGCAAAACTCCTCCAGCGTCAGGTATTGACCAATCTGCATCTCATTCACAGTCTGAGCCATCGTGAAACTCCAGGCTCCTTGTATCCATCACCACTTTATCGCCCAACCCAATCCGGCAAACCCCAAGACGGAAAATTCTTCAAAGCTCGACATAGCATTCATTCAGCAGTGCTGTTTCGGTAGAGGTGAGAGCCTTACCAGCATCCATGTTGCCGTGAGCGATCGCCCCCTAAATTGGCCCCATTTTCTTCCAACTGTTTTTTACGGTTTCTTGACGGTTTAGCGGTGCGGTGTGCTGATGCGGCCGCATTTTTTATCTGTGCTGTGTGGTGGGCGATCGCTCGTTTTGATACGTCATACGCAGGACTGACTCGGTTGCTTTTTGAGTGAGTGCTGTATAGTTTATCGGTATGTAACAAATAGGCTTGACTTCGGTTGGGGGTTTGTGCTGCTTTCCGAAGTGGTCGAACTCAGACGGTAGGGGTAGCCCGTTTGATTTACAGTCAGTTCTGAAATTTTGCAGTCTTTGAATAAGGACAGGCTTAGGGTGTTGCAAACCTCTTTTGAGTTGATGGGCAGGGCTAAGTATGTTCTCCGCTGTACTGCCTGTGGGGAAGACTATGAGCCCGATCCGTTCCGTTTACAGTGTGACGCTGACCATGAACCCGCCTTGCTGCGTGCGGTCTATCGCAGCAAGAAGCTAGAGGTCAAAACAGATCTGCCGGGTTTGTTCCAGTTTATGGACTGGCTGCCGACCGACCACTACTTGGACGTTGTCGGTAAGCCGATCACCTATGAAAGTAAAAATCTGGCTCACTATCTTGGCCTAGAAAATTTATTCATTAGTTTTAATGGCTATTTCCCCGAAAGAAACGCGCAGTTGCGCACCTGTTCTTTCAAGGAGCTTGAGGCTCCGTCTGTTCTAGCGCGAATTCCTAAAAATCATCCTCGCACTCTGGTGATCGCTTCGGCGGGCAATACTGGCAGGGCCTTTGCCAACATTTGCTCCGATCGCCAAATTCCGCTGCTGCTGGTGGTGCCTGAAAAAAATGTGTCGGCGATTTGGTCGATCCGACGCTTCCATCCCTGCGTCTGCTTGGTGGTGGTCGGTGGCGGTGGCGACTATTCCGACGCGATCGCCCTGGGTAAGTACATCAGCCAGCTCAACGACTTTTTCCCTGAGGGCGGGGCGGCCAATGTGGCCCGTCGCGACGGCATGGGGCTGACTGTTTTGGATGCAGCGGTCACGATTGGGCGGATTCCTGACCACTACTTCCAGGCGGTGGGCTCGGGTACGGGCGGCATCTCGGCCTGGGAGGCCAACCTGCGCCTGCTCGAAGACGGGCGTTTTGGCAGCAATCGGATGAAGCTGCACCTAGCTCAAAATGCGCCGTTTAACCCCATGGTCGATGCCTGGAAAGCGCGCAGTCGATCTATTCCGCTGGTGAGCGAAGATGCGGCCCGAGCGCAGATTGATCAGGTGTCGGCCCAGGTGCTGACCAATCGCCAACCGGCTTATCCCTTGGTGGGTGGCCTGTATGAAGCCCTGATGGATACCAATGGGGTGATGTATGCGGCGACCAACGATGAGTCGGAACGGGCTAGGGTGTTATTTGAAGAGTTAGAAGGCATCGACATTGGCCCAGCGGCCGGGGTAGCGACAGCGGCGCTCCTGCAAGCGGTCAATGCAGGTCAGATTGGCAAACAAGACTATACCCTGCTCAACATCACCAGCGGCGGCTTTAAGCGCATTCAGCAAGACTATCCGCTGCACTACCTAGAGCCGAGTATGGTGTTTGCCCCCCATGAAATTACCCTAGACAGCGTTGTGGAGCGGATGAAACAGCGTCTGCCCTTTTCGGCCTAATCTCTGGGCCTAACTTTGGGTCTAACTCTGACTCCAGCCCATTTCGTTTCGTTTTCCAGTTTGTTTTCAAGGCTATCGATGGTAAACCCAGTTATTTCTCTATCTAGCGCGATCGCACGGCAGTCTAAAGCGAGTTTTGTGCGCAAGACGCATCAGACCCAACGCATTCAAGAACGATTTTTGCGATCGCTGCTAAAAACACATCAAAATACGGCCTTTGGAAAAGACCACCAGTTCTCTGAAATCAAGACAATCGATCAGTTTCGAGAGCGCATCCCGGTGCAGCCCTATAGCTACTACGAACCCTATACGCAGCGGATGGCCAATGGCGAAACCAATGTGCTCACCGCTGACCCGGTGATTTACTTTAATCTGAGCAGTGGCTCGACGGGCGATAAAAAAATCATCCCGGTGACGAAGCGATCGCGGCGCTGCAACTCCCGGGCCGCTCAGGCTGCCATGGGTTTTGCCTTTGATGCCGCCAAGCGTGACGGCAAACCGCTGGGCAAAATGCTTTACCCAATTTCGGTCAAACCCCTCGGGCAGACGAGCGCGGGCATTGCCTATGCACCGGTTAGCACGAGCCATTTAGGGCTGCTGAGCGCGTTTTATCGCCAGTTTTTTGCCTATCCCTTTGAAGTCTTCAATATCTCTGACACGCGGACGCGCACCTACATTTGTCTGCTGTTTGCCGCGCGTGACCCCAACCTGCGGGCGATCAGCGCTACGTTCCCGGTCTTAGCGCTGCGGATGTGCGACTATTTGGCCGAGCATTCCGAAGACGTGATCCGCGACCTGGAGACGGGCACGCTAGCCGATTGGCTGCGGCTTGAACCCGAGATGCGCGCTGCCCTAGAGCGGCAGTGGTCGGCCGATCCGGCCCGGGCCGATGCGCTGCGGCAGATTTTCCAACGCGAAGGGCGGCTGACCCCCAAACGGGTCTGGCCAAACCTGTCGTTTTTGGTCACGGCTCGGGGGGGCACGTCGAGTTTTTACTTTGAGCGGTTTCCCGAGTATTTTGGCGATGCGCCGATTTTTGGTGGCATCTATGCCTGCGCCGAAGCGACCCTAGGGGTGCATCGCGACTTCAATACCGACAGCGTCATCTTGGCGATCGAGAGCGCCTTTTTTGAATTTATCCCCGAAGACCAATGGGATGTCCCCTATCCCAAAACCGTGCTGCCGTGGGAGGTCAAAAAGGGCGATCGCTATCGCATTGTATTTTCCAACTATTGCGGCTTTTATCGCTATGACTTGGGCGATATCGTCGAAATCGATGGCTTTTGTGGGCAGGCCCCGCTGATCATCTTCCGCCATCGACGTGGTGGCGTGATGTCGTCTTCGACCGAAAAAACCAGCGAATTTCACGCCATCCAAACGATGAAAATTTTGCAGAATGCGTTTGACGTGGCGCTGGAAAATTTTTGCATCACCCTGTCTGACGACGCTATTCCGCCCCACTATTTGGTCAACATCGAGCTGGCTCCCGGCCATACCCTGCACGAGCCCGAGCGGTTTTTGCAGATGTTTGACGATACGCTCAAGCAGGTGCATGCCTTTTATGACATCAAGCGGCGCGACCAAATCCCGCTGCCCCGGCTGCGCATCTTGGCACCGGGTAGCTTTGCCCAGTTTCGGCAACGGCTGATTGTGCGGGGCATTGCCGAAGCGCAAATCAAGTTCCCCTTGGTCAGCGAAGATCGGCAGTTGCTCGACGGGCTGGTGGTGCAGCAAGAGATCCGGCTAGCGGGCGATCGCCAACCCACCCTAGGCTAAATGCCGGGCCACCCCTGAAAACCGGGAGATGCCCTAGCCGCAAGGTTTCTCTCGGTTAACCGGCTACTGTTATCGTCTTGACGACAGCGATATGATGATTAGCATCCGTTGTTGGCAGAAAGACGAGTGGAACTCAAGCAGGTGATCATCATTCACAAGTCAGGCGATGCCCTGAGCCAACGGCGGGCTGAGCAATGCGCCCATCAGCTAGAAGCACGGGGCTGTAAGGTGCTGCTGGGGCCAAGCGGCCCCAAAGACAATCCCTACCCGGTGTTTTTGGCGTCGGTGTCCCAGCCGATTGATATGGCGCTGGTGCTAGGGGGCGACGGCACGGCCCTGATGGCAGCGCGGCATCTGGCCCCTGAAGATATTCCGATATTGGCGGTGAATATTGGCGGGCATTTGGGTTTTTTGACCGAGCCAATCGAAGAATTGCGCGATTCGGAACAAGTCTGGGAGCGGCTGTTGCACGATCGCTTTGCGGTGCAGCAGCGGATGATGCTGCAAGCCACGACCTTTGAAGGCAATCGCACCAACCTCGAACCGATGAGCGATCGCTACCTGGCGCTGAATGAAATGTGCGTCAAGCCAGCCTCCGCCGATCGGATGATTACCTCGATTTTAGAAATGGAAATCGATGGCGAAGTTGTCGATCAATACCAGGGTGACGGGCTGATTGTGGCGACCCCGACGGGTTCGACCTGCTATACCGTCGCGGCCAATGGGCCGATTTTGCATCCCGGCATGGAGGCGATCGCCATTACCCCGATTTGCCCGCTGAGTTTATCGAGCCGCCCGATTGTGCTGCCGCCGGGGTCAGTGGTCAGCATTTGGCCGCTAGCCGATCGCGACCTAACCACCAAGCTGTGGATGGATGGCGTTCTCGCCACCTCGATTTGGCCAGGGCAGCGCGTGGACATTCGCATGGCCGACTGCCAGTCCAAATTTATCGTCCTGCGCGA
>DATNOW010000090.1:0-3681 GCA_036703515.1 Chroococcidiopsis sp. | reverse complement strand
GGTTGCGACCTTCGCGGGCTGCTCGATCCCTCACTTCAAAGGTGCCAAAGCCGACCAGGGTAACTTTTTCCCCCGATACTAATGTTTCCATGATGGTATCGACCATGGCGCTGACGATTGCGTCTGCCTCTTTTTTGGTGACCGATGTGCGTTCGGCGATCGCATCTACAAGTTCTGCTTTATTCATGGTAGTTTTTTCTGCTCCAATTTCAGTGCTGTCGCTATGAATTGTAGTACAGCGCGATCCAATGAGCATCATAAATTAGGATGTCGTATGCATTTGGAGCAAAACGATTGGGAGTACGCGCGTTATTTTAGTGCTTTAGGCTATCGCCAAAAACTGACATTGTTTTGTCTGATATTGTTCAGAGGTTTGTCAGAGCGATTGCCTATGCTGCGGAGGTGATTCACTTTAGCTTGCTGAGCGGTCAGGAAAAATTATGACGACTGCAACCACAATTGAGCAATTAGTTACGGCATTACTGAACGCCCCTAACGGAGTGGCAGGATTGTCTTGGGAGGATGCTGGCACAATAGACGCAATATTAGGTGACCTGCTGCAAGGGTTTCCGCAGTTTGCCTCCATGGCATTGAGTAGTGAGCAGGATGTCAATTCTGCAGATGTGCTGAACGCGATGATGACTGCATTGGGGATCAAGACATCTGCGGTTGTAGAGGAGGATACGGTGGCTCGGCTATTGCATGAACACTCTGTGGTTACGCTGCTGGCATCTTTAGCCGATGAGTTAGACATTGTGCAAGGATTGGTGGAAGAAATTTCAACGCGTCCCCTCAGTTCTGAAGAAACGTTGAAGGTACGGCAGATTGAAGCCTATTTGGGCTCTCTAATGTTGAGCGTCATGGCTTTGGAGCGAGCAGAAGGGAAAGGATACGCTGCGACTAGCGCGGCCCCACTGCGTCGTTCCTGGTTAGATCATGCTAAAGCGATTCTCCTCTACAAATTTTTCTAGCTTGGGTTCGGTCGATGAAATATTCGTATTCCAGCCTGTTGGGATTGCTTGTGGTGGCTCCGGTGCTGTGGAAACTAGCGGCACCTTTGATTGTGCGCCACGGGGTTGATCTGTTAGCTCGGCAGTTTCCCCAGTCGGGGGATCTGGTGATGGTGGTACAAGGAAGCCTTCTAACCCTGCGATCGCCCGCCAAGGTGCCCTTAAAAGTTCATCTCGTTGGGCTGGCCCCGACAAATTTGCACTGGAAATCTGAAGCAACGGGTGTGCTGGGGATGCTGGTTCACGACCAGCCTGTGGTGGTGCAATGTGTGGCCCAATGCCAGCTTGGTAAGACGGAAGAAGCCTTGGTGCGTTTAACCAACGGGACTCTCCTGCAGACCATCTTGCTGACGGATGGGTTAGGCAAAATCGTTCCTAAAGCGCTGCCATTGCTGCCAACCTCTGTGGCGATCGCTCTTCGCTCTGCCCAACGCTCTGCGCAACAACAGCACAGGAATATCTGGGGACAAGATAGTTAAACACCGAATCGTTAAATGGTATGAACAGTTCTGCGAATCGCGGTGCGCGCAACGAATGGATTGGGGCAATCAAAACGGTCGGGGTTGGTCTTTTGCTAGCCTGGGGACTGCGAACCTTTGTGGGTGAAGTTTGCTACATTCCTTCTGACTCTATGCAGCCTACGCTATGGGCAGGCGATCGCTTGATTGTGGAAAAATGGGTTTATGATATCCATGCTCCACAGCGTGGGGATATCGTTGTGTTTCATGCTCCGCCCGTATTGGTTGCTCAGGGTATCCACGACGATTTGATCAAACGGGTGATTGGGTTACCGGGCGACGTTGTGGCCGTTACCCATGGTTCGGTTTTCATCAACGGGCAGCGATGGCTGGAACCTTACGTGGAGACATCCGCCGATTACAATATGGGGCCGCTGACAATTCCCTTAGGGCACTACCTTGTTTTAGGCGACAACCGCAATCATAGCTATGATTCCCATGACTGGGGATTGCTCCCGGCTGCTAATATCGTCGGTCGAGCGTGGCTGCGGTTTTATCCCTTAGGACGCCTACGATTGTTCTGATCTGCTTTAACTTGGTGCCGTTATGGGTGACAGCAGCGGACAGGTTTCTAGATTGCAGGGTGTAACATGGCCTGCATGCGGGCAGGTTCGGCACTGCACATAGTGGGCTAAGGGCATCGAGAACTGAAATGTGGTTCCTCGGCCGACCTCGCTTTCTACAGTGATCCGGCCGCCTTGGATTTCGACTAAACGCTTGGCGATCGCTAGCCCAATGCCGCTGCCAGAGCTACTACAACGGCGGCTGGGATCAGCTCGCCAGAAGCGATCAAACACAACAGGCAGATGTTCTGGAGCGATACCAATGCCTGTATCGCGGACGGTAAACCAGGCAAATCCAGATGTGATCTGGCTGCTGACAGTGACAGTCGCATTGGGGCTGTAGGTAATAGCATTGCTAATTAAGTTGATCAGAATCTGTTGAAAGCGATCGGGATCTGCATAAATCGGCGGCAGCGAAGACCCCTCGATTAAAGTTAACTTGCAGTTTGCCTGTAATGCTTTGACCGCAAAAGTCAGCACAATTCCCTTGAGAAAACGGTAGGGAGCAATTGTTTCCAGTCGTAAAGGCAGATATCCTGCTTCAATAGTCGAGAGTTCCAGCAGATCGTTAACTAAACGTTCGAGGCGCTGCGTTTCTTGGAGCAGCAGTGTTTGAGTGTCTGGAGTCAGCTTTGCGATCCCGGATTGGGCCATCAACAAATGGCCCTGAATGATCGTGAGGGGCGTCCTAAACTCATGGGCTAAGTCGCTGGTCATCTGGCGGCGGCGTTCTTCAACACCTTCAAGGCTAGCCGCAAAGTGATTGAAGCGTAGACCAAGGCGATGGAGTTCTGGAATGCTGATCTGCGGAACCCGTGCGTGGAAATTACCGGCCACAAACGCATCCATAGCCGACTCCAGTTTCTGCAAGGGCTCGACGATATTGCGGCTGACATGCACACTCAAAAGGCTGATGCTAAGCAGGGCAAAGGAGACTGCAATTACAGTTGCTTCGAGATCAATTTGCTGAAATTGTTTTAGTTCTTTTTGCGGCTCTGAGAGTTTAGGCGATGGGCTAGGGGGCGCGGCTAGATCCTTTTGCAGCGGCGTATGATGGTCGCGAGGAAACC
Source organism: Chroococcidiopsis sp. (assembly GCA_036703515.1). GTDB lineage: Bacteria > Cyanobacteriota > Cyanobacteriia > Elainellales > Elainellaceae > DATNOW01. The sequence goes on along the minus strand of DATNOW010000090.1, from coordinate 520 downwards.
GTGTGAACTTATAAACGTGGCTGATCCCCGCAATGGTCGTGACGCTGAGCGCCATGACTAACAAATGGGTCAATAGAAGCCTGACTTGAAGCGTACCGCCAATAGTAGAGTAACGATGCATTTAGATGTCTGTATCTTCAAACGAATAGCCAATACCAGGGTGGGTTTTAATGCATGGGAGTAGCTCCCCTGTGTCGAAGGTTAGCTTGCTTCGTAAGCGGCGAATGTAGGAAGTAACAATTTGCGAATCGCCAATAAAATGCTCTCCCCAGACGGCATCGAGCAGTTCCCCCCGCTCCCAGACTCGGCCGGCCTTGCCATTTGCTAAAACCGCTAGTAAATCAAATTCTGTGACCGGCAGCCTAATCCGCGTGGGCGATCGCCCCTCTGATTTTATCCAGACCTCTCGCCGCTCCCTATCGATTTTGAGATGCGCCGTCTCGATCACATGTTTATCGTCAGAGTGTTTATTTAGGTCTCGTCGAAATAATGCTCTGACTCGAACGATAAGCTCTTGTGG
>DATNOW010000089.1:0-5147 GCA_036703515.1 Chroococcidiopsis sp. | reverse complement strand
AGCTGAATGGTGCGCAATCGCACCCGATCAGAACCCTCTGCCATCGTTTCATCTTCGTTGCGACGATGGGCGATCGCCATTGCTGACGACATGGCCAAATTCTTCACCAGCAGCTCCGATACCACAGCCGGAGAGGATTTTAAGCCCCGCACCACCGCTTCACTGGGATGATCGGCCGGGGATTCCTCAACGCTGAGATAGGTGACCAAAAAGCCCCGCGCCCCATTTTCAGTCGCTGCCAATGCTGCCACCTGACGCTCTACTGCCACATCGGGCAGCGCCCCCCGATTCATATGATCGAGCAAAATCTGACTGAGGGCGATCGCCTCCTCAAAGGTTAGCTCAGCCGCTAGCTCTGGCTCAGCCACAGATTCAATTGCAGATTTATCGGCAGACGAGGAGGTGAGTTCAGCCATAGGTCATAGAGTCAAGAGGCACACAGTCAAGGTTAATACAGTTGAGGACAGTACAGTCCAAGAGAGTACAGTCAAAAATAATTAATGGAACCTACCATTTTGCGATCGAGACGCAGTAATTCACTGCGCTGATGCGCTGACATGATGCGCTGACATGAATAGTATCGATCAACCAGTGGCTTTGACCGCAAAAATTTACATCAAGTTCCACACCTGATTTTGCTGGCTGTGCCCCAAAACGGTGCATAACCCGATGCATGACGCTGTTGCTACTAGTCCTTAGGTTTACCGGTGATTGAACGTTCATCCCCGGCAATTTACCTGAGTTTGCCCCCAAATGATGCAAAAAACGTAATTTTGGTAGTACATTGACAGTACAGTCCTGTCAGCATATTCGTGTCAAGCCTGCCCTGTCAGTCTATCAATGCCAAGCCTGCCCTGTTGTCCATAGGCGTTCTCCATGGCCATCATTTCTTCTAAGCAACCTGAGCCAAAGCAACCTGAGTCGCAGCAGCCTGAGTTGCAGCAGCCTCAATCCAAGCCGCCTGAATCAAGCCAGTCCAAAGCAAGCCAGTCCAAATTAAAGCAGTCCCAGCAGTCCCCGGATGACGCTCTGCTCAAGCCGCACATCCAGCCCTCAGAGGCCGGTAAACCCGAAGAAAGCCTGCGGCCACAGCGGCTGCATGACTACCTCGGACAAAAAGATCTCAAGGATGTGCTGGCGATCGCCATCCAAGCAGCCCAGTCGCGCAAAGAAACCCTCGATCACCTGCTGCTCTATGGCCCGCCGGGTTTGGGTAAAACCACCATGTCGCTGATTTTGGCGGCCGAGATGGGGGTAGACTGCAAAATCACCACCGCGCCTGCCCTAGAGCGCCCCCGCGATATTGTCGGGCTGCTGGTCAACCTCAAGCCAGGGGATGTGCTGTTTATCGACGAAATCCACCGACTGCCGCGCGTCACCGAAGAAATTCTCTATCCGGCCATGGAAGACTTTCGGGTCGATATCACCATCGGCAAAGGGCAAAGCGCCCGCACCCGCAGCATTCCGCTGCAAAAGTTTACCTTGGTGGGGGCAACAACGCGGGTGGGGGCGCTGACTTCACCGTTGCGCGATCGCTTTGGTCTGGTGCAGCGACTGCGATTTTATGAACTGGATGAGCTCACCCAAATCATTCTGCGCACCGCCGATATTTTGCATACTTCAATCACCCCCGACGGGGCCGCCGAAGTTGCCCGACGGGCCCGTGGCACACCGCGGATCGCCAACCGCTTGCTGCGCCGGGTGCGCGACTACGTCCAAGTCAAAGCTGCGGGTTCTGCTATCACAGAGGCGATCGCAGCAGAAGCCCTAGAGCTATTCAACGTCGATCCCTGCGGCCTCGACTGGACCGATCGCCGCCTGCTGTCGGTGATGATCGAACACTATGGCGGCGGCCCCGTCGGGCTTGATACTCTAGCGGCAGCGACGGGCGAAGATTCGCAGACCGTCGAAGAAGTCTACGAACCCTACCTGATGCAGATCGGCTATATCAACCGCACCCCCAGAGGACGAGTGGCCACCGCAGCGGCCTGGAAACATTTGGGCTATCGCCCGCCAGACCAGCAATTTACTCTGATTTAAGGCAGGCACGACTTTAAGGCAGGCACGACACGCCTCACGATTTGGTTGACGGATTTGGCTGACAGATTTGGCTGGCGGATTTGGCTCAAAACTGATGTAAGCTTTTGGGTGGCTTAAAATTTTTTCCTGACTCACTGCGGCATGGCTATTCTGGATTCTCAAGGGCGGTTGTTTGGCAAGGTTAGCATCCTCGACATCGGGGCTGGGCTAATCATCCTGTTAGTGGTGTTTGGCATCTTCTTGTTTCCGGGCACCTCTGGGTCAGTCGCACAGATTGGCGTTGAAACCAAAACCATCGAAGTCGATGTGATGTTTCGCGGGCTGACCGTCAAAAATCCCCAAGCCCTAGCCGAAGACATGAAAAAGTCGGGCAAAACCAATGTGATTATTCGCAACCAGCCCCACGGTCAGGTCGATCTCAAGGCAGTCCAGCTATTGCCACGCACCGTGGCTGTACCCCAGCCCGATGGTTCGGTGCTGCCCTTAAACGATCCCCGCCCTGAGCTTAACTACACCACCGATATGATCGTGACGCTGGGTGGAGAAGCGCAGATCACCGACGATGGCCCCGTGTTGAGCAACAACAAAATCAAAATTGGTACGCCGCTTGAGATTGAGGGCAAAACCTACCGCATTAACACCACCGTTGTGGATGTCCGCATTCCTCAGTAGAGTGCCGACACCAGAGTGCCGATACCCACCTTTTTTGACGTTTCTATAGAATAAATCGCGACAAAACAAGGAGCTTAAGCTCCTTGTTTTGTCCCGTTTTTTATAGCGGTGCCTCTCACCAAGGAATCAGGGACATGCTGAAAGATCATGGACGCTATCGCTATTCGCCGATCACGGCTCGTCCAGACTACAGTTGGCCGGGCGGGCGGCGACTGGCGGTTTATATTGCGCTGAACCTAGAACACTTTGCCTTTGGGGAAGGGCTGGGCGCAACTCTAGCACCCAGTGGGCAGCCCGACGTGCTGAATTATGCCTGGCGTGACTATGGCAATCGGGTCGGCGTCTGGCGCTTGCTCGAACTGTTTGATGAACTGGAACTGCCGGTCGCACTGCTAGTCAATTCAACAATCTATGACTACTGCCCTGACGTGGTGGCAGCCTTTCGCGATCGCCACGACGAGATTGTGGCCCACGGCCGCACCAACTCCGAACGCCAAGGGGATCTATCGGAACCCGACGAGCGATCGCTGATCGAAGACACCACCCGCGCCATCGCCCACCATGAAGGCGAATCGCCATCGGGCTGGCTCGGCCCCTGGATTTCCCAAAGCTGGCATACCCCTGACTTGCTGCAAGAAGCCGGCTATACCTACATGCTGGACTGGTGCTGTGACGACCAGCCGATTTGGTTTAAGACGCGATCGGGGTCGATCTTATCTGTACCCTATCCGCAAGAAATCAACGACATCCCTGCGATCGCCGTCCGTCGCCACACCGCCCCCGAATTTGCCGACATGATCATCGACCAGTTCGATGAAATGCTAGAACAGTCGCAGCAGCAGCCGTTGGTATTTGGCATCGCACTCCACGCCTATATCGTGGGGCAACCGTTCCGCCTCCGCCACCTGCGCTATGCCCTCAAACACATCGCCAACCGAGCCGATGTGATTTGGCTGACCCATCCCCAGGCGATCGCCGCCCACATCCAAACCCTGCCGCCCAATATGTGGCGTTGAGACGGGATTGCCTTGAGAGGGGACTGCGTTGAAAGGAGATTGCGTTGAGAGGGGACTGCGTTGAAAGGGGATTGCATTGAAAGGAAACTGCGCTGAAAGGAGACTGCGCTGAAAGGATACTGCGCTGAAAGGAGACTGCGATCGCCCGATATAATTTGTTTGTAACGCATTTGTTACAGTCTGCTGTATTCGTGAGGTTTTGAGATGGCTTTGCAACTCGGTGACGATGCCCCCGACTTTAGCTTGCCCGATGGCAACGGTGAAATTGTTAGCCTGTCTGCCCTGCGTGGTCAACGCGTGGTGCTCTACTTCTATCCCCGCGACAATACGCCCGGCTGCAACAAAGAAGCCTGCGGCTTCCGCGATCACTATGAGGGCTACCAGGCCAACGAAGTCGTGGTCTTGGGCATCAGCACCGACGATGCCGCCTCTCACACCAAATTTGCCAAAAAGTTTAACCTGCCATTTCCACTGCTGACCGATGCCGATGGCCAGGTGTCGGCCATCTACGACAGCTATGGGCTGAAAAAGTTTATGGGCAAAGAGTATATGGGCATTAGCCGCAATACCTTTGTGATTGACCCCGATGGCAAAATCGAAAAAATCTACCGCAAGGTCAAACCCGAAAACCATGCGGCTGAGGTTCTCGCCGAATTGACCGCTTAGGATCGTGGATTTAATAACCTGCAATTCTTGGGTAGGGGCGCACCAATGTGCGCCCTCGCAGAGAAAATAGCTAATAGAAATTATTCAATTCACGATCCTTAGATTGGCAAACTGATCGCCAGCTACGCAACTTGGAGCTGCTGACAGCTTTCCAGCACCTGCTCGATTCGGCTGCAATTCCAGTCGCTGAGTCGGTTGGCTAGAGCCTGCGCCTGTCGCAGCAAGAGCTGCCGTTGCGCTTGAAGGGGATGCAGATGCTCGGCTGTCGGGTTGATCAGCATCTGGGCAACGCCCAGACGGTAAACAGATGCACCATTGAGCTGCTGTTCGATATAGCGGGGCACAATGATCTGCGGCACTCCGGCCAGGGCGCAGGCGACGGTAGTAGTTAGCCCCCCGTGGTGAATCGCTAAGGACTTGCGCCCCAAAGCCTCGGGCAGCGGTTGAAAGGTCGTCTCAGCCTGGAACGTCTGCACAATCAGCTCAGCCGACGGATAGCTCGGGTGGAGATAGCTCCAAACTGGGTCACTGGGCTTAGCCTTACTCCGAGGCATGGGGGCAACATGCAGCCCCACATACTCAGCCGATTTACCCTCAGCGGTCGGTAGCGATCGCCAGGCTCCATAGCAGTCGATATCTGGAATGCTAAAAATAAAGCTGCGATCGCCATTCAGCGCCTGCCCCAAGGGCACCTCTAGCGGAACCAGTCGACGCACCACCTCCGCTACCTGCTCCTGCTGCTGCACCGACTCC
>DATNOW010000088.1:0-3409 GCA_036703515.1 Chroococcidiopsis sp. | reverse complement strand
GGCGGGTATTGGCGGCGCGTCTCTGTCGCTTTACTACCCCGGTCTGTGGACAGAGCGGATCTCTAGCGGTCAGGGCTTAATGGCCGTTGCCCTGGTGATTTTTGCCCGCTGGAACCCGATTCAATGCTTGTGGGCATCGCTGCTGTTTGGCGGGGCGCAGGCCCTTGGCCCGGCCCTGCAATCCATTGGTATTAAAGAAGGCTACTACTTGTTTAATGCTGCACCCTATGTGCTCACCTTGGTGATTATGATTTTCACCTGTTCTCCCAAACGCACGTTAGCCGGTGCACCTGGCGCGTTAGGTACCGATACCTAACGCCTGCTATACAGCGCTGTGGTGCTGTAATGCTAAGTGCTGTGTGCTGTGATGTCGTGACCCTGTTTTGTACTTTTTTATCTGAACTATGAGCGGACTTGGCGGACTCAATAAAAGCCCAAATGGTGTCGTCCTCGGGCTCGTGCAGCTCCAGTTGCCGAATGTCGTCACGCCTGACGACCTAGCGGCTCAAACCCAGCGCATTGTCGCCATGGTCGGCAAGGCTCGGCGCAACATGCCCAGCATGGACTTGGTCGTGTTCCCCGAATACTCCCTGCACGGGCTGTCGATGGATACCAACCCAGAAATCATGTGCAAGCTGGATGGCCCAGAAGTGGCGGCCTTTAGCCAAGCCTGCCGCGACAACAAAATCTGGGGCTGCTTTTCCATCATGGAATATAACCCCCACGGCAACCCCTACAACAGCGGCATCATCCTTGACGACCAAGGCAACCTCAAGCTCTATTACCGCAAGCTCCACCCTTGGGTGCCGGTTGAGCCCTGGGAACCGGGCAATATTGGCATCCCGGTCTGCGATGGCCCCAACGGCAGCAAGATTGCGCTGATCATTTGCCACGACGGCATGTTCCCCGAGATGGCGCGGGAATGTGCTTACAAGGGGGCAGATATTATGATCCGCACCGCAGGCTATACCGCACCGATTCGCCATAGCTGGCGCGTCACCAACCAAGCCAACGCTTTCTGCAATCTGATTTACACTGCGTCGGTGTGCATGTGCGGCAGCGACGGCAGCTTTGACTCGATGGGCGAAGGCATGTTTGTCAACTTTGACGGCGAACCGCTGGTGATGGGCAGCCATCGTCCCGATGAAATCATCACTGCCGAGCTGCGTCCCGACCTCGTCCGCGAAGCCCGCAAGCACTGGGGCGTCGAAAACAACATCTACCAGTTTGGGCATCGGGGCTATGTGGCGGTCAAGGGAGGGGCTCAAGACTGCCCCTATACCTACATGAAAGACATGGTCAACGGCAGCTATCGCTTGCCCTGGGAAGACGAAGTGGTGCACAAAGATGGCACCTCCTGCGGCTTTGCAGAGCCCACCCGCGACTATCGGGGTGAAGAGGTGTCGATGCCCACTTTGGTTAACGGGTAGGTTCAATCAGTAGGGGGCGATCGCCCCCTACTCATGCAATCCAGCATCGCAGCAGCCCAGCATCGCAGCAGCCCAGCAAGATTCAGCATTCACAGACGTTCACAGGCATTCACAGGCTTAGATTCAGGTTTAGACTATGGCACGGTACATCGAAGCCAATCCCTATCCCTATCCCTACAATGGCGATCTGCGTCCCGATAATACGGCGCTGATCGTCATCGATATGCAGATCGATTTTTGTGGAGAGGGTGGCTACGTCGATCAAATGGGTTACGACTTGTCTCTAACCCGCGCCCCAATTGAGCCGATCCAGCGGCTGATGGCGGTGATGCGAGCCGAGGGTTTCTTTATCATCCACACCCGCGAAGGGCATCGTCCCGATCTATCCGATCTGCCTGCTAACAAACGCTGGCGATCGCAGCGGATTGGGGCAGGCATTGGCGACCCGGGCCCCTGCGGCAAAATCTTGGTGCGCGGCGAACCCGGCTGGGATATCATCCCCGAGCTAGCCCCGCTACCGGGTGAAGTGGTGATCGACAAACCGGGCAAAGGTTCGTTTTACGCCACCGACTTAGATCTGATCCTGCGGCGCAACGGCATCGAAAATATCCTGCTAGCGGGGATTACTACAGATGTGTGTGTGCATACCACCATGCGCGACGCCAACGATCGCGGCTACGAATGCCTAATTCTATCTGACTGCACCGGCGCAACCGACTATGGCAACCACATGGCTGCCCTTAAAATGGTCACCATGCAGGGCGGCGTGTTTGGGGCAGTCAGCGATTCTGAGAGTGTGATTCAAACCATCAAGACTTAAATCTGGCTGCTTCTGCCTGTTAAAGCCCATTAATGTCTGTTTTTGCCCATTCCTGCCCATTTCTAGCCGCTGCGCGGAGCGTCAACCACTCTGAGTTTCCCGCCCTCCGCCTTGTCTATTTCCCTTCTCCAGTCCGTCTACTTTTCTGTTCCAGTTGCTATCCCCTACCCTTTCCTCGGAGCCAGGTGCCATGACCGAAGCCCTAGAAACCCTCACCCACTCGTCGTCAGACGCTCACAGTTCACCCCATCCCCCTGAACTCAAGGTCATTAGCATGACCAAACAGTTTGGTAGCCTTGTTGCCCTCGACAACGTTTCGATGACGCTCAAGCCCGGCAGCTTTCATGCCCTGCTCGGTGAAAATGGCGCGGGCAAAAGCACCCTGGTGAAATGCATCATGGGATTCTATGCGCCCACCTCTGGGGAGATTGTGATCAACGATAAGACGGTCTCCATCCACAGCCCCCGCGATGCCCACAAATATGGCATTGGCATGGTCTATCAGCACTTTACGTCGGTGCCCGCCATGACGGTTGCGGAAAACCTAGTGCTGTCTCGGTTTGAAAGCACCACCTTGATCAACTGGAAAAAAGAGATGGAAGAACTGCGGGCCTTTATGGAAACCGCTCCATTTCAGGTGCCGCTAGAAACACCGATCGCTCAGCTTGCCGCTGGACAAAAGCAAAAGCTCGAAATCCTCAAGCAGATTTATCTGCACAGCCGCATCTTGATTTTGGATGAACCGACATCGGTGTTGACCCCCGGTGAAGCCGATGAAGTGCTGGGGCTGCTGCGCGAACAGGTGACAGATGGCAAACTCAGCGTGCTGATGATTTCCCACAAGTTCCGTGAGGTGATGGCCTTTACCGATGAGATTACGGTCTTGCGCAAGGGCAAGTTTGCCGGCAATGGTTTGGTCAAAGATTTGACCGTCTCCGACATGGCTGAAATGATGATGGGTGAACGTCGCGAACCCAAGCCGGTCGAAAAAGTAGCGGCCGCAGAAGTCATCCCGGTCTTACAGATTCAAGATATTCGCGCCAACAAAGATAACGGGGTAGAAGCAGTTAGAGGCGTTAACCTGACGGTGCATGCAGGTGAGATTGTGGGCATCGCCGGGATTTCAGGCAACGGCCAGCGCGAACTGGTCGAAGTATTG
>DATNOW010000087.1:0-5148 GCA_036703515.1 Chroococcidiopsis sp. | reverse complement strand
CAGATCCGCCAGGTCAGCATCACCCCAGGGGAAATTGACGCAGGCGAAGCGGCTGAGCTGTGCTATCAGGTAGAAAATGCCAGCCAGGTCTCGATCTCCGGCATCGGTCGCGTCACCCCCAGCGGCTGCACCGTCGTGCGCCCCACCGAAACCACCGCCTACACGCTAACCGCCACCAACGGCAGCGGGCAATCGGTCAGCAGCACGATCCAAGTGACCGTTAGAGCCGCTGCCACGCCCGCCACGCCCGAAGCCCTCACCCCCGGCACCCCCGATAGCGAGAATGCTGAAACCCTCTATTGCCTCAACGGTGTCACCCTAAATTGGCAGCCCGGCTCTAACGTGACCCCGTCGAGCTATGCCGTCACCCTGCAATTTTTTAACCGTGATTTAGACGGCTGGGTCAGCGTTTTTGAAGACACGGCCACCACCAGCACCAGCCTCAATGCCACCGATGGGCTGGCCCAATATGACAGCTCGTATCAGCTCTGGCGCTGGACAGTGCGCTCCCAAAATGCCCAAGGAAGCCAAAGTCAGACCGCGCCCTGGCACTACTTCAACTGCACAAATTTGGGATGAGAAAACATGAACACACCCCCCACCAATTCTGGCAGCGTTAATATTAGCGTTACGGGTTCGATCCAGGGTAACCAGGTGGCCCTCGGCTCTGCCATCCACCAGCAGCACACCCAGGCCACGCCCCCCAGCCCAATGGACATTGAGGTGGGTGAGTTTGTCGAACTGCTGCGGCAAATCCGGGCCCAGGCCACTACGGCCGCCCAGCCCGAACATCGCCAAGTCACCCTGCAATGGGTTGATGAATTAGAGCAAGCCGTCACCGCCGAGAAACCCAACCCGACGCGCCTAGCACGCATTAAGCAGTGGTTTTTGACCTACCTGCCGGCTGTGTCGGGGGCGGTGACGAGCGTGGTGGTTCACCCAATTGTGGGCAAACTAGTAGAAGCTACCGGAGACGCACTGGCTACCGATATTCGCCGCCGCCTCGAAGAGCGTCTCGATTAGGATTGATCCAAACTGATTCAAACTGCAATCTCCGCGTGCTGCTGCTTTTGCTCCTTTCTCCTGGGTGATCTCCATGAACAGTGCCCAAGATCCGTTTAGCACGGCCAACTATCTGTTGAGGAAAGCTGACCATGCGCGTTGGCATCGCCAGCTCAGCAAGCAGCATATTTTGCGATCGCAACTGGGATTTGGCGATATTCCCCCCTCGCGCCCCCCTGTCTGCACAGGCTGCAAAAACTACCACGGGTTGGCCTACGGCTATAGCAAAACAACCCGCACCGCCTTGATCTGCGGCTTTCATCCCTACGGCTGGCCCGATAGCTCTGGCTGCCCTGACTGGAGCAGCGAGTAATTGATCGCAAAAATCCACAAAACATCGTAATTTTTCAGTAAAGTTACGATGTTTTTTTCGTCCACTGCTGATTTTCAGTACAACCTATCCGGGAATGTGCGCGAACCAGAGAAAAAAGACCGTAGCACCCTCAAAAACGTCGTGGAATGAGTTTTTTTAGAGACTCCCCCCAGCCGATCCAGTTGGCAGAATCCCAGCACATTGATTCAGGGACTGATGAACGTTGTTCAAAGCCATTGATTCAAATGCATTACAGACGTATTTTGGTCGTTGATAATACTCCCACCAATGTGCAACTGCTTCGAATTCTGCTATCCAAAAAAGGATATGAAGTCAAGACTGCCTTTGATGGCGAAACGGCTTTAGAGTATGTTCAAACCGATCCGCCCGATTTGATTTTGCTAGATATTTTCATGCCCGAAATGGACGGGTATGAAGTCTGTAAGTATCTGAAAATCAACCCTAAAACCTGCGATATTCCCATTATTTTCATCAGTGCTCAAGATGAAATCGAAGGGAAGGTCAAAGCCTTTGAGTCGGGGGGAGTCGATTACATTATCAAACCGTTTCATGCGGCGGAGGTGCTGGCGCGGGTAGAAACGCACCTCACCATCCGACGCTTACAGCGGCAGCTCCAGGCGCAAAATGAAACGCTACAGCAAGAAATTCACGTCCGCAAACAGGCTGAAATAAGCCTGCACCAGCAGGCCGAGCGCGAACGCTTGATGATGCAAATTTCGCAACGGATTCGGCAGTCGCTCCGCCTCGAAGACACGCTGAATACCACCGTGCAAGAAGTGCAGCAGCTTTTGCACGCCGATCGCGCCATTATTTTTCGGATTCAAGACGAGACCCAGGGCACGGTGCTGGTAGAGTCGGTCGATGCGCCCTGGGAATCGATATGCGGCAGGGCTCTGCACGATCCCTGCTTTGCCGAACACTATATCGAGCGCTATCGCCAGGGGCGTGTCTATGCGATCGCCGACATCTATAATCCGCCCTTGACCCCGTGCTATGTCAACATGCTATCGGCCTTTCAGGTCAGGGCCAATCTGATCGTGCCAATTGTGCAAAAAGAGCAGCTTTGGGGGCTATTGATTGTGCATCAGTGTTCTGATGCGCGACATTGGCAGTCGTGGGAAATTGAGCTGTTGCAGCAGCTTGCCACCCAGCTGGCGATCGCCATCCAGCAGTCCGAGCTCTACGAACAGTTGACCGTCGCCAACCATGAACTCGAACGATTGGCCACCCTCGACGGCTTAACTCAGGTGGCCAATCGTCGCCGCTTTGACGAATATCTACAGCAGGAGTGGATTCGCTCGCAGCGCGAGCAAATGCCGCTATCGCTGATTCTCTGCGATGTTGATCACTTCAAACACTACAACGATCACTATGGGCACCAGATGGGCGATCTCTGTCTCAAGCAGGTGGCCCAGGCGATTCGCACCCACGCCCAGCGCCCGGCCGATTTAGTCGCCCGCTATGGCGGTGAAGAGTTTGTGATTGTTTTGCCTAATACTGATCCAGAGGGAGCCTGCCATATCGCCGCCCGCATCAATGACGAAATGCAAGCGCTGAAAATTCCCCCTGCCGCTTCAGGGGTATGCGACCATGTCACGATTAGTATTGGGGTTTCTACGGTGATGCCCAGCCACGAGCGATCGCCGGCCACCCTGATCGAGACGGCCGATCAAGCCCTCTATCAGGTCAAAACCCACGGTCGCAACGGCTATCAGCTGCGAATGCTGTGAATTTTGTGCAGTAAATCTTGTGCGATAAATCCTGCGCGGTGAACCGATCACGGATAGAAATGGGAGGGACTGTGATGCGATCGCCCCATTCATCCTCGCCATCAGCCCTGCGGAAAATTGTTATATGTAGAGGGAGGAGGGCTTCTAAGATAAAATACGTCTCTATGAACAATCGCCGCACTCGTAGCCAAGAGCGGATTCTCAATCTGCTGAAGACCTTAAATCGAGAGATTTCTGCTCAGGATCTTTACATCGAGCTGCGTAAACACAGCCAGAGCATCGGGTTGGCCACAATTTATCGATCGCTTGAAGCACTCAAACTAGACGGTGTGATTCAATCGAGAACCTTGGCAAGCGGTGAGTCACTCTATAGCTCGATGCAGGAAGACCGCCATCACCTCACCTGTCTACAGTGCGGCGATTCAGTCCCGATCGACGAATGCCCCGTACACGACTTAGAAAAGCAGCTCAACCAGTCTTATCAGTTCAAGATTTACTACCACTTGCTAGAGTTTTTTGGGCTGTGCACGCGCTGCCAAACGAGTAATGCAGCCGATAATGCAGCTTCAAATCATCCAGCCCCAGATAATCCGGCCCCAGATAATCCAGCCCAAGATAATCTAGCCCAAGATAATTCAACTAACAGTGCAACTCATGCAACTAAAGATGCAGTGAGTTAGTCTAGTCGTCTTTCAGTCAACCTCGTTTGCCTCAACGTTTTATGCAGCATCGCGCTTATGTCAACGTCTTCAGCCTTGGACTGAGTTTTCTTTTACTCGGCTGCGCTCCGTCGCCGGTTGATTCATCGCCCGTTCCCTCCAGCCCCACCCCCGAATCGAGCGCTATCGACGATCTCTCCAAACAGCTCCGCCCCCAACCCGAACGCGGGCAATATCTACCGATTTCAGCCCAGGCGCAAATTAAAGGGCAGCTGATTCAGCTCGAAGTGGCCACCACACCCCAGCAGCAGTCGCGCGGGCTGATGTATCGCGCCGCGCTGCCCGACGATCGCGGCATGTTGTTTCCCTTCAGCCCAGCCCGCCCCGTACAGTTCTGGATGCGCAGCGTTCCTGTAAATCTGGATATGGTGTTTTTGCGGGAAGGCCGTGTGGAGGCGATCGCCGATAGTGTTCCTCCGTGCCGTCGCATCGACTGCCCGACCTATGGTCCCAGCACCGCCGTTGACAATGTCATCGAGCTGCGGGCCGGGCGGGCCCAAGAGCTAGGGCTCCAGGTGGGCGATCGCGTCGAGATTGAGTTCATTGAGCCCATCCCCAATCCTCAACCCGTGCCGTCTCCTTAGGATTTCTGCAGGTTAGAATTTCTGCAGGATTTCTGCAGACCGTGGCTTCTGTTCAAGCTGATTGTTAGCTAGTTTTTTTTACGGAAGCCACGATCCTGATCGCTTGCATCAACACCCAGGGCGTCATCACTGCGATCGCCATTCGGGTAACCTAGACTACATAAACTTTTGTTTAGATCTGTACAGAACCCTCTAGATTTGCTACTCTAGCAATTCCAATCGGGTTAAGCGCACCAGCATTTATCCACCCTGCGTAAACTACGGATTCGGTGTACTGACTTAGCACTCAGCAGGCTGAGAAAACCGGTACTCTCGCGGACGGTAAACAGCAACGCTAGGGATTTAATAAGCAGGTAACGCCACCAAGGCGTTGGTCTGAAAGGAGCAGGAAGCACCACCCGCCTTCCTGATTCAGCGCCGACAGCGAGGCCGGTATGGCGGCATTAGTGACGGCACTAGCGCTCGCATCCGAGTTTGCGCCTGAGTCTGCACCTTAGGCCACCTCAAAGAGTGACCACTATTGACCAACAGCGAGCTAAAAAACTCTTAAAACATGACATTAACTGCCCATTGCATTCTATTAATTCAAGGAGGTGAAACCAAATCCAATGACGCCCACTAAATACACCCGATTTATCCGCTTTTTACAAGAAGAACTGGCTGTGTCTGACTCATCCTTGGCGATCGCCCAGCGTCACCGCGAGCAAGATCCAGGGCAA
>DATNOW010000086.1:0-3740 GCA_036703515.1 Chroococcidiopsis sp. | reverse complement strand
AGTGATCGAGGGGGATTTCTCAATGAAGTCTTGCACAGGCGCAAAGCTAATTGCCATGTAAATAGATTGCTTAGGTACAGTAAGCTCTCCCGTAATGGGTCAGGCGATCGCACAGGTGGGATCGCAACTATTTGATCGCTACTATAGTGAAAGTTTCAAGTCAGTGTCCAGAGAAATAAAATATTGATAGATTCTCTACTAGAACGTAAAATCCTTTCAGAAACGATTTTTAGTCTTTATTACGAAAGTAGATCAATACTTTAAGTTCCGTTGACATTTGCTTGATATCCGTTATTTTTCTTGACACTGGTTCATGGCCAAAGCACCCGACATTCATTCCTACAGCGATCGCGCTTCTTTTGATCGCCTGATGATTTTGATTGCCACACTGGTCAAATACCCTGGCATCGGCAGCCGCGACGCCAAAAATAGCCGCGACCAAGATTCGCTAGAGGTGCTGCTGCAACAGATGCACAGCGTTGCCCACAGCCTCGACATACCGCTGCCCAACTACTCGGTGCATACATTACGCAAAGACCTAGTGACCCTCCGCAGCTACGGCATTCTAGAGCGCCATCGCCATGACTGGGGTTACTACCTCGGCACCGGAGCCATGAACGCAGACGAATTGCAGCTAGCCCTCAACGCACTGGCCTCGCAAGCCACCTACCAAGGCGACCCCCACGCACGACGCACCTATCAAGCGCTCAGCCAGCGGCTCAAATGCCTCAACCATGACAGCAACGGTGCATTGTTTTATCCAGTGCGCGCCCACTTCAACCGGGCGATCGTCCATACCGATCCCGACGAGATGATGCAAAAGCAAGAGCATCGCGATAGCTTATTCCATAGCCTCGACGCCCTAGAGCAAGCGATCGTCCAAGGACTACCGATCGAAATTTACCTATCCCGCAACCTCTATGCCGGAAAACCCGACTACCGCCACATCTATCCCCTACAACTGCTCTATCACGATGTCGCCTGGTATCTGATCATGGAAGATTTAGAGAACGGCCACCTGGCCATTTCTCGCATCGATCGCTTCAAACAGCATCTCAAAATCCTAGAAGCCACAGGGCGCGGCACAGCACTACAGCAGCAGCAGCTACAGATCGCCCATCAGCTATTGCGCAATGGCTGGGGGCTGCATCTAGGTAGCCCCGAGCAGCAGCAGCAAGAACGCCAGGGCAAATTATCGTTAATCCCTGTCAAAGTGCGATTCTTTCCGCCCGTCTCTCGGTTTATTGCAGAAGGCGAACGACGACATCCCCGCCAAAAAATCGGGCTTGGCCCCATCGATGACAATACCGGCGAACCTGCCTATGTCGACTATGGGCTAAAGCTACCCGAGCGATCGCTCAACGAGTTTAGCTTCTGGGTTGGTCGCCATATGGAAAATGCCCAAGTGTTATCACCATCCAGCCTGATCGACAAGCATCGACAAGCTGCCCAAACCCTACTGGCCCGCTATTGCTAAGCCGGCCGTCAACGCACACACTCCAACATGCAGCCAAAATGAGCCATCAGGAAAAAGCCATCCGTTAAAAAAAATTCGCGCCATTATCATAGGGATAGCGGTATGAAAAACGATACCGACTACCGTCCTCTACACGCGGTAAACATCATGGCACAGGACATCTCCCGACCTCAGGTAAAGGTAAAACTCACAACGCAGTCGCCCGCCCCACGCGATCGCGCTGGCCCCATCAAGACCCACGCGGCCTACGGAGTTTCCAACGCGACGATAGGCAGGTAAAACCTGTGGCGATCGCACACACACCGCTAGCAGACATCAACCTAGACGAACCGACGTTACTCCAAAACCGACCGGCCTGGGAACACCTCGGGCAGGAACGAGAACGCCTGACAGCCTGCTGCTATGGAGCCGGAACGGCTCTATTGGCCGGTATCGCCGTTGCCAATCCGCTTTTGGCGCTGAGCGCACTCCCCCCGCTGGGACTTTTGGGCAAGCAGCTGCAAAAAGCGAGCCAGATTTATTTATCGATGGGCCGCCTACTCGATGCCTTTGAGCCGCAGGGCGTAATCATCACCCCCCAGCTTGCTGTACCCGAAAACGGCGGCCTGGATCTTTTCATCCGGTTTCCCCATCCGCCCAAAGCGGTTTTTACCATTGGGCTACGTTCCAATGGCGAATCCACACTTTTCTTTAACGAACAGAAAGAAGCTTTATTCGTGCGCCGTAAGCACGGCGGCCTCAAGCCGTGGCAGGTCGATTTATTTCGCCGGTTTGCACTGCAAGAGTTTTGGCTGCGGAAAAATCGCCCAATGCTTTTTGGTCAGTCTTCTAGAGATAAAAATAGACCTGCTGTCAAGCTGCTAGTGCTGACCGGAAAAACCAAATTAGGTAATCATTCAGACCACCTGTATACGACCGTTGGCGATCAAACCGTGCTATCGGTGCGCAATCGAGTGTCCCTCTTCATCATGGAGGAGCACCAGCTGATTCCCTTCATTCACGCCTGGTTAGCTCAGAGCAACACCCCCAATAACGCCTAAAACCCTCTGTCACGAGATGCGACATGAGGGCTTTAGGAAATTTAGCCGGGGCAGAACCCCAACAAAATAATTGGGCTTTCCCATTCCAATTATTTCAATTATATGTCGTCTTTTTAGATGGCATCGCATCAGGTTGACGTCAAATTGTTATTCGCACTGACTTACAGCAATTCTTTAAATTTTATTTTTAAGCGCTCATCCTGATCGCTGTTGTCCTGCCCCGGTTTCCATCACCCCCCCCTGGAAACCGATGTCTCAAATCTTGCTGTTTTCAACGCGGATGCAGGCCGCGCTATTAGCGCCACTCTTCACCCCCTGCGCCCCAGTTTCAACCCTATCTATCGCCACATTCAGTCAACAGATTCGCCATGAATTTATCGTAGGCAGCGCGATCGCCCCGGCACTTTATGAAGCATCGGTGCGTATTGTCAGAGATCTCGAAGTTGGCCCCGGTGGTGAAGTCAGTACCCCCATTCACGATGCCTTGGGCTGGCACTATGCTCGTTTTGGGT
Source organism: Chroococcidiopsis sp. (assembly GCA_036703515.1). Lineage (GTDB taxonomy): Bacteria > Cyanobacteriota > Cyanobacteriia > Elainellales > Elainellaceae > DATNOW01. The sequence continues at coordinate 711 of DATNOW010000086.1, read as the reverse complement.
ATCGAAGCCAACCCAATTTCTACTGCGCACTTTTTGAAAACGAAGCCGGTTCAACCTGGCAAGCCAAACTCAGCACTCCGCGCACCGATGCAAACGGCAAAATTCAGAAATATGAATCGCCAAAAGGAGAAGGTTCTCAAGCCTTCTTGCCGCCCATTCCCCAGACGATTCGACAATGCATTGCCCAACGTTATGGCGTCACAATTCCAGAGGAAGGCTCTTTTTGGCGCTGGTACAGCACACCGGCCTCTGTTTCCATTCCACTGATCGTTACCGAAGGCGGTAAAAAGGCGCTGGCGCTGCTGAGTCAGGGCTATGTGGCGATCGCTCTCTATGGGGTCAATGGCGGCTATCGCACTATTGGCGGCGGCCGCTCGCTGATTGCTGACTTACAGCCGTTCGTGGGCCCCGGACGGGCCATTACTCTGGCCTTTGACCAAGACGAAACCGCAAAGACGCGGCGGCATGTCGCGATCGCTCTGTTGCGGCTGGGGTCTATCCTCACCGCAGCTGGAGCCCAAGTCCGGGTGGCGCAATGGAGCAACCGCTGGGGTAAGGGAGTCGACGATCTGATTGTGCAGGTCGGCCCCGAAGCTTGGAACTGCGCCTATCGCGATGCCCTGATCCTCGAACACTGGCAGCTATGGCAGCGGCTCGACCAGCGCCTGACGGCTCCGGTTAATCTGCACCTGAGCAGCGCTGACCTATCGA
>DATNOW010000085.1:0-2176 GCA_036703515.1 Chroococcidiopsis sp. | reverse complement strand
GCAAAGGAACTGGTGGCGATTTTAGATCAGCTCAACGATCTGGCCGTGCGCTGGTATGGGCAGCCGCCCGCCAAGGTGGGCTAGGGCTGATGCAATTTCCCGTCTATTTAGGGCTGGGGGCCTGGAAAGTGCATCCCCATTTTGTCTTTGAGTCGCTGGGCTATGCGATCGCCTTTCGGTTGCTGCTGTGGGGTCTGCGCACCGACACTATTCCGGTGGCACAGCGGAGTTGGGTTATTGTCGGGGGCTTGGTGGGGGCGCTGCTGGGGGCCAAGGGGCTGGTTTTAGTGCAACACCTCGACCTGCTGTGGTCGCAGTGGCCCCAATGGCTGCTACTTGTCGCCCAAGGCAAAACCGTGGTGGGGGCGCTGCTGGGCGGGCTGGTGGGGGTAGAGCTAACCAAAGCGCGGATTGGGCTGACCCAGTCCACGGGTGACGCCTTTGTTTATCCCCTGCTGGCGGGAACGGCGATCGGGCGAATCGGCTGCTTTTTGACGGGGTTGAGCGATCGCACCTACGGCATCGCCACGACCTTGCCTTGGGGAGTAGACTTTGGAGATGGCATTCTGCGCCACCCCACCCAGCTTTACGAAATTCTGTTTTTGGCGCTGGTGGCGGTGCTGATCCGATGGCGCAGCCAGTCGTCCCATCGTTCGGGCGACCTGTTTCAGATTTACCTGGCCGCCTATCTGGGCTTTCGCTTTGGGGTCGATTTCCTCAAACCCGACCTGCGCCCCCTGCTGGGCATGAGCGCAATTCAGTTGGCCTGTCTGGCTGGGTTGCTCTATAGCCTGCGCCAGCTTGCCCGACCGCTGTTCCTACCTCGCTAGACTCTCTGCGTCCCGCCTCCTATGACAACCCGCCCCTACCTGTTTTACGCCCTGACCAACAGCCTTTGCTCGCGCTGTCTGACCAAGGTCGAAGCCAAAATTGTCTTTCAGGACGGGGGAGTTTATCTGCTCAAGCACTGCCCCAGCCACGGGCAAGAGCAGGTGCTGATTGCCGATGATGTCGACTACTACCGCCAAACCCAGGCCTTTATTAAGCCGGGGGATATGCCGCTGCGGTTCAACACGCCGATCAAATATGGCTGCCCCTACGACTGTGGCCTCTGCCCCGACCATGAGCAGCATAGCTGCTTGACGCTGATTGAGTTGACCGATCGCTGCAACCTCACCTGCCCGATTTGCTATGCCGACTCTGGTGTAGAGGAGAGCGGCCGCCACAATCAGCCCCGCCGCCACCGCAGCCTAGCCGAGATTGAGCGCATGCTGGATGCGATTGTGGCCAACGAGGGCGAACCGCAGGTGGTGCAGCTCAGCGGCGGTGAACCCACCCTGCACCCCGACTTTTTTGCCGTGCTGGATTTGGTCAAAGAGCGCCCGATCAAGCACCTGATGATCAACACCAACGGGCTGAAGATTGCCCAAGACCCAGACTTTGGCGATCGCCTCAGCCACTATAAACCCGGCATCGAGATTTATTTGCAGTTTGATAGCTTTGAAGAAGCCGCCCTGCGCGAACTGCGGGGGGCCGACCTGCGCGCCATTCGGGCCCAGGCGATCGCCCGTCTCAATGCCCTCAACCTGTCTACCACCTTAGTCGTCACCGTCAAAAAGGGCTTAAACGACCACGAAATCGGCAAAATCATCGACTTTGCCCTCCAGCAGCCCTGCGTGCGGGGTGTTACCTTTCAGCCGATCCAGGCCGCCGGGCGTTTAGAGGGGTTCAATGCCAAACGCGATCGCTACACCCTCACCGAAGTCCGCCGGGCCATCCTGACCCAAACCAGCCACTTTCAGCCCCAGGATATTCTGCCCGTGCCCTGCCATCCCGACTCCTTAGCGATGGCCTACGCCCTCAAAATCGGCGGCAAGGTGATCCCGCTGACGGGGCTGTTTGACACCCCCACCTTTGTCGATATGGTGCCCAACTCCGTCCTCTACGAGCAGCACCCCGAGCTAAAGCAGCGAATTTTTGACCTATTTTCCACCAGCCACTCGCCGCTGTCGGCCGCCACGTCGTTGCAGCAGTTGCTCTGCTGCCTGCCCCTAGTGCCAGTGCCCGCAGGCTTCTCCTACGAAAATATCTTTCGGATTATGATCGTGCAGTTCATGGATGCCTACAATTTTGATGTGCGCTCGATTAAGCGCTCCTGCATCCACATCGTCCATCC
>DATNOW010000084.1:0-3253 GCA_036703515.1 Chroococcidiopsis sp. | reverse complement strand
CTCCGGCGCTATTTGCGCCAGGAGACCCCCGATAATGCAGTCTGGGCCCTCTATCTGCTGTTGGGCAAGACCCGTAAGCGGCTGATTACCTCGCGGGTGCTGCGCGATATTTTTCTACGGTTTGCCAATATCCCAGAGTGGCTGTTTGAAGAGTGTTATGCCCAAGTGGGCGACTCGGCCGAGGTGATTGCGCTGCTGGTGCAGAATGGCGATCGCCCATCGAGGTTGCCCGGTGACTTGCCCCCGGCGGATATCCTGCCGATACAGTCCCTAACGCTCGCTAGATGGATGGAGGAAGTGCTGCCCTCGGTGAAAACCATCACCGATGACCAAACGCTGGGTGATTTGGTCATGGCTTGGTGGTCTGCCCTTAGCCCTTTACAGGTGTTTATTCTCAACAAGGTGCTAACTGGGGCCTTTCGCATGGGCGTGTCAGAAAAGCTGGTGATCCGGGCGATCGCCAACGAATATCAAATTCCTGAAGCCGTCGTGGCCCATCGGCTGATGGGAGATTTTGAGCCGACAGTGGCGTTTTTTCAGCGTCTCACCCAGCTCGATGCCGAAGAGGCGATCGCTTCCCCCGCCCAACCCTATCCCTTCTTTTTGGCCTCGCCCCTCGAAGAAGACCGCTTTCACACCGAAGATTTGACAGCCTGGCGCGGCGAATGGAAATGGGACGGCATCCGCGCCCAGATTATTCGGCGGGCCGGGCAGGTGTTTATCTGGTCGCGGGGTGAAGACCTCGTCACCGAGCAGTTTCCAGAAATCGCCACCGCTTTTTTAAGCTTGCCCGATGGCCAGGTCTGGGACGGTGAATTGCTCTGCTGGGACGGGCAGCAGCCCTTGAGCTTCAACCACTTGCAAAAGCGGCTGGGGCGCAAGCGGGTGACGGCTAAAGTGATCAGCGAATATCCGGTGCACTTTATCGCCTACGACCTGCTAGAACACAACGGTCAAGATATTCGCGCCCAGCCGTGGAGCGATCGCCGCGATCGCCTTGACCAATCGCTGCACAGCGCTGACCCAGCCTATGTGAGCGTCTCCGCCAGTTTGGTTTTCAGCGACATGGCAGAATTGCGATCGCTGCGACAGCAGGCCCGCAGCCATAGCGCTGAAGGGCTGGTGCTAAAGGCGATCGATAGCCCCTATCTAGTCGGGCGCAAACGCGGCTACTGGTGGAAATACAAGCTCGACCCAATGACCCTGGATGCCGTACTGATCTACGCCCAAGCGGGCAGCGGCAAACGGGCCAACCTGTTTACCGACTACACCTTTGCCCTCTGGCACCAAGGCGAACTCGTCCCCTTTGCCAAGGCCTATTCTGGGTTAGACAACACGGAGATCGCCGCCCTCGACAAATGGATTCGGGCACACACCATCGACCGCTTTGGCCCGGTGCGTTCTGTCGAACCCCTCCACGTTTTTGAAATTGGCTTTGAGGGCATTGCCCAATCCAGCCGCCATAAATCAGGAATTTCCGTCCGCTTTCCCCGAATTTTGCGCTGGCGCACCGATAAACCAGCCGCTGAAGCTGATACTCTGAATAGCGCTTTGAAACTACTCGATGTCCAGTGAACGGCAAAATAGCTCCCCCTAGACTGAACGCTTAATTTCAGGATATTTCGCAGGATATTTTGCGGGATATTTCCCGGTTGCCCCGTAAAAAACACTCCCCAGCCCGCCATTGGCAGCAATAGACTGTTACGCTGATCAACAGTTAATCGTAGACGTGTGTGTAGATGGATCTGCTGCGATCGCTGCCCATCGGGCTTTACCTAGAACAGCCAGTCACTTGGCTGCATCGCCTAGACCCACGGGTGAAATTGGCCTGGCTGCTGACATTTTTGCTGACGCCGATTGCGGCCAGCGTCTACTGGCGGCTATCGATTGTGGGATGGCTGATGTTGCTGACCATGGCTACGGCCATTCCGTTTCGGGTTTGGCGCAGACAGATGGGGCTGATCAGTGTTTTTAGCCTGCTGCTGTTCGCAATCACGCTGGCGGCCCCCGATGGCGTGCCTGCCAGTCACCAACCCCGTCTGCCGGCAAACGATTTGGCTCTTGTGCAGTCGCGATCGCCCTCGTCGCCCTCATCTGTATCACCTTCTGCATCGCCCTCGACATCATCCCCTGCATCGCCAGCATCACCTTCTGCATCGCCCTCTGTATCCCCAGGAGTACCGTCTCCATCGGCCGCCCCATCCCTCGATCAAACCCCAACGCTGCCTAGCCCTACCGACTACCGCTACATTTTGTTCCAACGGGGCTTTTTTAAGATCACGCGGCGATCGCTCGAGTTAGCGGTGCGCGTCAGCACCCTCATGTTCACCCTGATCTACAGCACGAACCTCTACCTGCTGACTACGGCTCCCGAAGAGATTACCGCTGGCTTAGACGATCTAATGCGCCCGCTGCGCCGGTTTGGGATTCCCGTGACCGAGGTGATTTTGACCCTGACGCTATCGCTACGGTTCATCCCACTGGTGCTCGAAGAAGTGCAAAATCTAGTCCGCTCGATCCGCACCCGGGCCATCAACTGGAAAAAGCTGGGCTTTCGCGGCACAAGCCAAATCTGGCTGATGGTTAGCGAACGGCTGCTCGACAACCTGTTTGTCCGCGCTGAGCAAACGGCTTTGGCTATGCAGGTGCGCGGATTTACTAGCCCCAATCGCCATGATGTTAAATGGCACGAACTGCGGCTCAAACGGTCTGACATCCTGTTACTAACAGTGGCGATCGCATTTTGGGGCTTTCGCCTCGTCTGGGGATAGCGGGTAGTCTTTTTTAAGCACAGCTTAAGCGATGAATGAGGAGAGGGAGAGAGCATGAGAGGGAGAGAGCGTGGGAGGGAGAGAGGGTGAGCATTTTCCGCCTGTCCACCATCTCACCGCCCTGTCCTTGAGCGCGCCTATCGGCAGAGCTTTGGGGATAATTCTGGACGACTTGCTCTGTGACACCCTTGGCAACTCTAGTACCCTGCCTCCTCGAAAAAACCTACTTTCACAGTTGACAGCGATCGCGCTTATTCTGGATAATCAGGGTTTGCGTATATAAGTTATTTATCTCCGTAAAGCTCTTGGCTAACGTTGTTGTGATTGGGGCCCAATGGGGCGACGAAGGGAAAGGGAAGATTACAGATCTGCTGAGTAAATCAGCCGATGTGGTGGTTCGCTATCAAGGAGGCGTCAATGCCGGCCACACCGTCGTTGTTAAAGATCAAACCTTCAAACTACACCTGATTCCATCGGGAATC
>DATNOW010000083.1:0-3294 GCA_036703515.1 Chroococcidiopsis sp. | reverse complement strand
CGTGACGCTATTTTCGGCAAACTATCTCGAAGATGAGTCTTATGTGCCCGATGAATTTCAGCGCACGGCCTATTTAACCCGCTCAATTTTAGACCTCAAATCATTTCAGCGGCCGCGCAAACTGGCGCTGATCAAAGATATTTGCGATCGCCTCTGTGCCGTTAGTGATGCCGAATATCTGATCTATAGCAATAGCAATATTGCCGTCATGCCCCACTTTTATCTGGCGATCGCCCGCATTATTGAGCAGGGGTACGATGCCTTTGTGATCAACCGCCGCACCATTTCTAAAACCTTCAAGCGGCTGCGCGATATTCCTTTCATGTATTCGGAAATCGGCAAACCCCATAGCGGTCACGATTGCTTTATCTTTCGCCGCGATGCCTATGCCAACTACGACTTTGGTTCTGCCTGCATCGGCGTTCCCAAAATTGGCAAAATTATTTTCTTAAACCTGATCTTTAATGCTCAGAAATTTCACGAATTTAGCGATATTCACCTCACCTTTCATCTCGGTAACGATCGCTATTGGAAATCGCCCGAGCTAATCGATTATTTTGAACACAATGAAGCGGAGCTAATTCGCATCTTTAAACAGTACGCCGAGCAGCACCCCCTGCCCGATCATCCCCATATTAAAAAGTTAGGCGATCGCTATCTCCACCCATAAAACAGATATTAGGGCAACCAGCGCGGCCGGAGGCCGGGCAGCGCCAGTTCGCTGGGCTGGGCTTGGAGGGGTTGACCGTCCGGATCTAGCACCGCTGGCAGGAACCACAGGCGGCTGGCGGCGATCGCACTGCCATCGCTGGTGCGAGCAGCATTGGCGTTGCTTTCATCGGCGGGGATCGCGGTAATCTGGTCAAACAAAATCCCTAGCCCGTCGGGGGCCAGATCCATCTGGATGTCGCGCTGAATCGGCAGCTTAAGCAGATCGGTGCGGGTCTTGTCTTGGAGGTTTATAGCAATCAGGTAGGGCTGTTCTAAAAACACCTGCTCGTTGGGAATCCGCGCTGTGACGAGGGCATAGAGCACCTGTTTAGTCGGCGCAAACTGGGCGCTGAGGATAGAGCCATCGGTAGACAGCAGCTTGGTTTCTTGCCCTTGATTGGTGACTAAAAAGAGCGATCGCGTTGGTTCGCGGTCGGGGGTGACGTCAAACTGCACCGTGGCCGCCGCCGTGCCGTCATTGGAAAAGTCTAAAATGACGCCAAACTTGGCCAAAAAGTCGAGCGGCTCGGCCTCAGACTCTAGGGGCAAAATTGCCAGCCCCTGCCCTTGGCTCATGGCCAGGGAATTGCTGTCGGGGGCAATCAAAAAATCACCGCCCGGCTCGGTTTTGAGCGGCGCGGCGGGCTGCCCCTGGCGAATAATCCACAGCCCCGCATCGGCTGGGTCTTTGCGGTTGACCCGCTGCACCACGATGGTTTGGCCGTTGGGCGATAGATCAAACTTGAGGTTTTGGTAGTCTTGGCTGTCTAAGACTTCGGTGACTTCGCCTGCTGGCCTGGGCTCTGCGTCTGCTACGGGCTGATTGGATGCTCCGGCTGACGCAGACGACACTATCGGGGAATCGGCGGGCGACAACGGCTGGATGCCTGTGGTGACGACATATAGCTTTTGGTTGAGCAAGCCCTGAGGCTGGGCCGTTTTTTCACTCGCTGAAAATAAAATGCGATCGCCTGCTGGGTAAGGCTTGTAGTCCATCACGACCAAGTTGGGCGGCGTCAACACGCGATGCTCTTGGCGGGTGAGGTTTTCGAGCACAATCCGCCCGTTTTCATCGCCCTCGGTGCCCAGGTAGACAAAGGCGCGATCGCGGGTGCGAAAGCGGCCGGTGAAGGGTTGAATCGGGCGCTTGTCGTCGGCATCACTAAAGCGATCGTGGGCGTTGCGTAACTCTAGCTCAAAGGCCGTGCCGTAGGGGGCCGGTGTGTCGAGGGTGTAGGCCATGCGTCGCCCCGCCCAGCTCACCTTGCCCTCTAAAGGCGGCACAATACGCAAATTTTGCTCGACGCTGGCATGATCCATCGGGCGGCTAAAGGTCAAGATGAAGGCGCTATCTTCTGCCCCCACCTGCTTGTCTTGCCAGGTAAACGATCGCACACGCGGCGATGTGTGATCGCCAGAGAGCACCAGTAGCCCAATTACCACACTCAACACCACCATCAGGGCGATCGCCACCCGATCGAGGGGCTGAGCGCTCCACTTAAAACCAAAACCTTGCATGAAACTCGCTATTGCCGCTAAGGGTCAGGACTGGTTGATCAAAACGATGGCTGACGTAACATCCATCACCCGATCCATACTATCGCCATCTTTGGATGGTGAGAATTAAGGGTATGGGGAGTGGTTCGACAGGCTCACCAACCGGGGGTGGGGTAATGGGGTTGGGTTGTTTCGCCCTTTGACCCGATCCGGTTGCAGAGAGTAGGATTGAAATCCGGTAATGTTCTTTGCTCCATTCCTTTAAGTCAGCTAGTTATCAGTCAGCTATCAGTCAGTCGCGATCGCAGTATTTCGTCCCTTTGCCAGAGCAAACCCTATGACAGACCACACCCTCACCCCCCTTGGCCACGACATTTTTTTGGTAAACAACCTCTTAGAGCCATCGGTGTGCCAGCACGTCATTCAGGTAGCCGAGGCCAGCCAGTTTGAGCCAGCGGGCATCTTGGTGGAGTCGGTCGATCAGCAGGTGCGCAGCAACGACATGCTGAGGCTGGGCGACTCTAACTCGCTGCTCAAATCGACCAACCAGCTATTGTGGACAAAGCTAGCAGTCGTGCAGCGGCTGTTGCACGAAGCTTATGGTGTCGCCTTCCCATACTTAGAACCCTGCACGATTTTGCGGTACCGCGAATCGCAATTTTATAAACGCCACATCGACAATTTGCTGTTGGCCAGCCGCCTGCAAGAGGTGCAACAGGGCATCCCCACCCGCGATGTCAGCATTGTTGGCTATCTCAACGATGACTTTAGCGGCGGCGAAACCTATTTCGATCGGCAAGATATTAAGGTCAAACCTGCGGCAGGGGCGGTGCTGGTGTTCCCGTCCTATTACACCCATCCCCATGAGTCGCTGACGGTGCTCAGCGGTCAAAAGTATGCCTTTACAAGTTGGCTATTCCACTAAGGCGATCGCGCTCGCCCGTCGGGTCACACCGATCTGTGCCCTAGATATGACGGCATGACATTGAGCATTGTCCGGTTTGTTTTGTATCCCTGCACTCTGTAGGGGCGCACCGATGTGCGCCCTAGATATGACGGCATTGAGGGCATGATAAATCGGTTGGT
>DATNOW010000082.1:0-2294 GCA_036703515.1 Chroococcidiopsis sp. | reverse complement strand
TCTTTTTATTCTAGAGGGTGTTCAGAAAAACTCGACAAAACGCGACCAACCTGCGAGCTGGCGCAATAGGAAACACCCCGCAGCGCATGGGGTAGAGTGTGAATGGCAGGCAAGGAGGCAGACCGCACTATGCAGCGTGGGAAATTGGTCGTGAAATTGATCGTGAATCGGGCTATTCGCTGCTTGGGGATTTGGGTTCAGGCGATGGGGCAGCGCTGGCGTTCAGCCGTGGCGATCGCCCCTACTATACGTGCCCTTGTGATAATTGCCCTCGTGATTGGATTCTGGGTAGATAGCCCCGTCGCGATCGCCCAAGAGTCTACCGCCGCGCCGAGTAATGAGCTTGAAGACGTTGCCCCCACCCCACCCAGCCTCGACGCAGACGCGATCGCCTCCGAAAAAGTCACCCAGTTTGTCCGCTCCTACCTCAAAGTGCTGGCCTTGATCGAACAGCGCGAAGGCGAACTGCAAGCCGCTGAGACCGACTCCGAATCGCAGCGGGTGCAAGACGAAATCGAAGCCGCCGCGATCGCCATCATCGAAGCCGAAGGCATGACCCTGCAAGAATATGTCCAGCTTTTGGGCTTGGTCAACAGCGATCCCGACTTTAGCGAACGCATCGCCCTCCAGCTCCAAGAAGCCGGCAGCTAACGTTGGGTAGGGGCGCACCGATGTGCGCCCTTAAAGACCCTGGCTAATAAAGCTTCTACGAATTCGAATAATCAAAGGCCTTGTTGGGATACGTCGGCGGGGGCGGCACGGTGACGGGCTGCCCGCGGATGCGTTCGTGGAGATGGGCGATCGCCGCATCAAGCTGGGCATCTTCGCCGTTAAAGGTGCTGTGGGGCAGGTTATCGACCACAATATCGGGCTCAACGCCGTGACCTTCGATCAGCCATTCCCCTTCGGGGCCATAGACGCCAATTTCGGCCGCTGAGGCAATGCCCCGATCGACCAGCCAAGTTTGCATCGATAGCCAAATTTCACCGCCCCAGGTGCGGGTGCCGATCACCGGCCCCAGCCCTAGGCGGCGGAAGCCCTCCGCAAACGCTTCCCCGTCTGAGGCCGTGTGTTCGTTGCAGAGCACCACCATATGCCCGCGAAAGGCCCACTGCATATTCCAGAAGGGTTTACCGACCCGAGGTTTCCAGAAAAACCAGGCTTTGCGCAACAGTTTTTCTAGAATCCAGCTATCGATATTGCCGCCTCGGTTGTGGCGAACATCGATAATCAGCCCTTCTCGGTTAAAGATGGGATCGTAGTTTTCCACCCATTCGGTAAAGTTGTCTCGCCCCATCGCCCGCAGGTGAACATAGCCCAACTTGCCCTCGCCGCCTTGCTCGACTCGCTGCCGGCAGCGATATTCCCAATCGGCATAGCGCAGGTCGGCCGCCTCCCAGTGGGAAATGGGCGTGGTGATGACTGGGCGGCTGTCGCTATCCGCTGGGCCTTTGACATAGAGGAGCACCTGCTGCCCGGCCTGCTTTTTGAGCAACACGGCCGGATCCGCAACCGACAGCAGCGAAACGCCATTGATCGACTCGATTACATCTCCTACTTGCAGCGCCACCTCTGGGCGGGTGAGCGGCCCGGCTCGGTCGGGATAGTCGGGGTCGTGCTGATAGAGATGCTCAATGCGATATCCGCCCTCAGTGCGGGTCAAGGCAGCCCCGAGGGAAGCAATGCCGATCCGATCCTGGGCATTGCGGCGATCGCCCATACCCACAAAGGTATGCAGGGCCGCCAGTTCACCGACCAGTTGGGCAATTAGGTTGCTCAGCTCATCGCGATCGGTGACGCGTTCGACCAGGGGCAGATGTTTCTCTAGCAGCGTTGGCCAATCAACCCCGTGCAGGTTGCGATCGTAGAAGTAATCGCGCTCTAGCCGCCATGCTTCGATCAACATCTGCCGCCATTCATCGCGGGGATGGATGGAAAAAGCCCAGTTCGACAGGTCAACTTTTTTCTTCTCTAGCTCCTTTTCTTTGGGGGCCTCTTTATCCGCATCGAGCACATAGAAATCACCATTTTTTCGCACCAGCAGCTTCTTGCCATCAAACGAAAGTTCGTAGGACTGAATTTCTGCAATCACTGTTTTTGGCTCAATCGGATCAGCCTTGATCTCTAGAGCCATCAGCTTTTGCTTGCGCTCAGTGTCAACGCTCACTTCTTTCCAAAACAGGCGCGTCGCATTGATCGCCAAATCGCGATAGTTGTTGGGCTCCACCGGCACGGGCATGACGCGCTGGGCCAGACCCTCTAGGTCAATCGTCACGGTGACGCCATCGGGCTTG
>DATNOW010000081.1:0-3994 GCA_036703515.1 Chroococcidiopsis sp. | reverse complement strand
GGCTGGCTAGGGTTGAGTTTAGCTCAGAGTTTGCCCGCCAGCAGGTGGTGCAGGCGCTGCGGGTAGACCTGGCCCGTCACGGCATCACCTTGACCGAAATCACGCTGCCTACCCACCAGTCGCCCGAGGATCTGGTGGCCGCGCTGCTCGACTCCCTGCAAGCGATTGAGAGCGGCGTGGTCTCTATTGCGGGCTTTGCCACCGCCTTTAACCGCCAGACGCCCCTCCCTGATGCACTGCGCGTGCTCAACTTTAACCGCGAGCGGCTGGCGGCCTTTCCCCTGACGCAAATCTGGTGGATCACCCCGGTGCTGATGCAAACCGCCATCCACGCCATGCCCGACCTCAATAGCTGGTTTAGCCTGCGGCTACAGCTAACTGAGGCTGCCATTCCCCCCACCGATGTGCCCCAGCCAAAAGCCTCAAGTCTAAGCGCCACAGACACCCTAGCCAACCTCGGCGATGCCCGCCAGCGCGCCCACCATCTGATTCAGCGATTTGAAACTGCCCGCCAGAGCGGAGCCGACGACCAAGCCCTGCTGACCACCTACCTGCTGCCCGCCCTCGAAGCCCTGGCTGAAGTCGGCGCACAGCAAGAGCTGCGCGACCTCACCACCCAATTTGAAGGTTTGTTGGGGCAGCTCAAAACTGCCAATACCCCAGCGATCGCCAGCAGCCTAGATCGACTAGCAACCTTATATGCCGCTCAGGGGCGCTACAGCGAAGCTGAACCGCTGTATCAACAGGCGCTAGCGATCCGGCAGACGCTTTTGGCCGCCGACCATCCCACTGTTGCTGCCAGCCTCAACAATCTGGCAGAACTTTATCGAGCCCAAGGACGCTATGACGAGGCAGAACCGCTGTATGTGCGATCGCTTGATATCAGTGAACGCCAGCGCGGTGCCGACCATCCTGATGTGGCTACCAGCCTCAACAATTTGGCAGAACTTTATCGAACGCAAGGACGCTATGACGAGGCAGAACCGTTGTATTTGAGAGCGATCGCCATTGATGAGTCTGTTTATGGCCAAGATCATCCTGATGTAGCGGCAGATCTCAACAATCTGGCCTTACTCTACAATTCCCAAGGACGCTCTAGCGAGGCAGAGCCGCTGTATGTGCGATCGCTCGCCATCTGGGAACGCCAACTGGGTGCTGACCATCCCGACGTTGCCCTCAGCCTCAATAATCTGGCGGGATTCTACCAATCTCAAGGACGCTCTAGCGAGGCGGAACCGCTGTATGAGAGAGCGCTGGCCATCCGCGAACGCCAATTGGGTGTTGACCATCCCGATGTCGCACAAAGCCTCAACAATCTGGCAGGATTCTACCAATCTCAAGGCCGCTATGGCGAGGCAGAACCACTGTATAAGAGGGCGCTGGCCATCCGTGAACGCCAATTGGGTGCTGACCATCCCGATGTCGCACTTAGCCTCAACAATCTGGCAGGACTTTATCGAGCCCAAGAACGCTATGGCGAGGCGGAACTACTCTATTGGAGAGCGATCGCCATTCACGAAAAGTGTTTTGGTACCGATCATCCTGCCACTCACAGGGTGCGAGAACGCTTGGTAGCACTGCAACAAGACATTGAATCGGCGTGAGATTTACATGAGATTTAAAGGGTTTTAAATGGCAAGTTTGATTGTCAGCTTGCCCGATTTACCCAGCCCAGCCGCCGCCCTTAAATTGCAGCGCAAACGTCGTTTGCTGCGAGTGGCTTTCGACCCGAATCGTGCCGCCTAGACGCTCGATTAGCTTCTTGACCAGCGCCAGCCCTAGCCCCGTGCCGCCATGTTTCCAGGGGTCGTTGTTGGGGATGCGATAAAACTTGTCGAAGATGCGATCGCATTCGGCGGGGGGGATTTCGACGCCAGAGTTGGTGACGTAGATCTCAAAAATATCGTTGACCGACAGGGCCGAGACGGTAATGGTTTCGCCGGCCGGGGTGTATTTTGAGGCATTGTGGAACAGCTCGGTCAGCACCCGCTCTAGATAAAACAAATCGGTGGTCATCGGGGGCAGGTGTGCGGGAATGTGAACCTTAAAGTGCTGCTGCTGCTTGCGGCTGCGTTCGATGAAGGGTTCGGTCAGGTGGGGGATGTAGTGCTGTAGGGCGATGCTGGTCAGATTGAGGGGTTCGGTATCGGCATCGAGGCGGGCCAGATCGAGCAGGTCGTTGATCAGGTCGGCCTCGCGCTGGCTTTCTTCGCGCAACACTTTGAAATAGCGGTTGATCGGGTTAGTGGGGTCGGCAAAGACGCCAAGCGGGGCCAAGCTGCTCTCTAACATATGGATCACCATGGTGATGCTAGAGATGGGCGATCGCAACTCGTGGGAGACCGTGCTGAGGAAGTCGTCTTTGAGCTGGTTGAGGCGCTCTAGCTCTTGCACCTGAGACTGGGCCGCTTGGTAGAGGCGCGACTGGCGCAGGGCGATCGCGCACTGGTTGGCCACCTGTTCGACTAGGCGCACTTCTTGCTGGTCAAAGGCTTCGTGGGGCTGCTTAAACAACCACAGATCGCCCAATACGCCCTGATCGTCTACAATCGGCACAGCCAAAATGGTCAGCAGGCGCTGATCTGAGCGCAGCGGGTTGAGCGACATATCGCAAAACTGGCAGGCCTGCCCTTTGAGCAAATAAGGATAGACCTCTTTATGGGGCGCATCGGCGATCTCAAACGTGCAGCCTTGGGCGGGCTGGAGGGTGTTGGTAAATTCGTAGGCAATGGTCGAGGTGGTTTGCTCGGCGTTGTAAATCCCGGTGTCGCAGGCCGCGACCTGTAGCCCTTGGGCCAGTTCTTCGACGGCGGCCTGCAAAATCTGAGATTCGTCGAGGCTGTCGCGCACCCGGTCGGTGATGCGTTTGAGCAGGGCTTCAAAGGAGAGGGCTTGCTCGAGCTGGGCGGTGCGCTCTTGCACCTGCAAGGCCAACTCTTGGTTGAGGGTCTGCACCTGATGGTAAAGCTCAGACTGCTGAATGGCGATCGCAATTTGGGTCGCAAGCTGCTGCTGTAGGTCGATTTCTATCATCTCCCACTGTCGGGGAGAACGGCAGTGTTGGGCCACCAGCAGCCCCCAAAGCTGGCTGTTTTGTAAAATCGGCACCACCAGCTTGGCCTGCACCTGAATTTGTTCCAAAAAGTCGAAGTGGCAGGGGGATAAATTGGCCGTGCGAATGTTGTTGATCACATTGATCCGACCCTGCTGGTAGGCCTGCCCGCGAGTATCGGAAAAGTAAGTATCGGTGACTTTCATGCCCAAAATGGAGTTCCAGCCCTCGCCCACCGACTCGGCTATAATCGTGCCGCTCCAGTCGGGGTCAAACCGATAGATAATCACCCGATCGGTGCGCAGAAACTGCCGGACTTCATTCACCGTAGTGTGCAAAATCTGATCGAGGTCGAGGGTCTGACGGATGCGCTGGGCGATCGCCATCAGCAACCGTTCGTGATCGACCTGTTCATAAAGCACCGCTTCGGCAATCTTGCGGCTGGTAATATCACGCACGATCACCAAGGCCGTATCGTCATCCATCGGCATGATCCGCGCCTCTTCGTAGCGCGTTTCGTCGTTTAGGGGCAGCAGATATTCATAAACCTGGAGGTTGCGGGTGCTGAGGGCGCGATGAACGTGGGTCATGCGCTCTTCGGCCAGCTTTTCGGGCAAAATCGTCGAAATGTGGCTGCCGATCTGCGTCTGTTCTGGTCTCAGCATTCGAATGCCCAACCCCAAACTGGTGTGGATTTGCAAATAGGTGCCATCGCGATGGATTTGCAAGACTAAGTCAGGCAGCGCGCTGATCATGGCCCGGTTAGTGGCTTCACTTTCACGCAGGGCAAGCTGAGTTTCTTTGAGTACCGTAATATCGGTGGCCACACCTAAAGACAGCAGGGGTGCACCGGTCTCTGTGCGGCTAAAAATGCAATCGCGACTGAGCAGCCAGCGATAGCCGCCAGACTTGTGGCGCATCCGATATTCGACTTCCTCAAAT
>DATNOW010000080.1:0-7336 GCA_036703515.1 Chroococcidiopsis sp. | reverse complement strand
CGTCATACCAGGACTCAGAGGTGCAATCACTCACCAACAAAATCAACCGTCGCCCAGCCGCATCCCACAGGTGGTTTGCCCGTCGGGGAATTTGCCGCTGAGATGGGCGACGCCAGTGAGGAAAGATCTGGGGTCTACCCTCGGTCTCTAGCCGCCAGGTGGTTACCCGTCGAAAGGCCCCTTGCCGCTCTAGCAGGGTTTGAAACTCACTAATGGTCTCTTGCCACAGGGGTAGAGAAGGCATGGCTTCGACCACCAAGGCCACCTCTAGCCAGCGCTCTGAGGCTGGCTTTAGCACCGGGAACCAGACCTGCTGGTCGGTAATCTGATCGAGGGTGGCGGCTTCGTCAAACTCTAGCTGCCCAGGGGAGGGCACCTGGCGGCGCAGAGGCCGCAGGGCACGGGCCAGATCTAACCGAATGCGTAGGGCTGGGGCCGCAGGAGCCTTGATGGCAATCCCCGACTTAGACGGGCTGCTACCCCTGTCCTGACTCTGACGGGTAGGCAACGACATCTGGGCGCGCCTAGATTCGTCGTCGGTATCGTCGGCCTCAATAAACTCTTCTCGGATGTCGATCGGGGTGCCTCTGTTGCCCGAGTCTCTTTGCTGTTTGGGCACTATGCCAGAAAGGTCGCCCATGTGTCCAGCCAGCCAAAGGGCATCGGCCACATCTTCAGCACCAAAGTCTACCCCCGCCTCCTTAAGCAGCGTGGCTAGACCATCGATGTCTTCGACCTTAGGCTTACCGAGTCTCATGCATCCTCGGTACTGGAGAGGTACTTCATCAAAGACTCAACCAGTTTATCTTTGGTCTTTTTCTCGGGCACTCGCTCGCGGGTGACAAAGTAGATGGCGTTAAGTAGCTGGTCGGTAGACAGGTCGCCACTCTTGCTGCGAGCACAGAACTGCTCAATTAGTTTGGTGGCCTCGGCTACCTTAGCTTTGCTGTTTAGGTCATCTTGTAGGTGGGCTTCAACAATGCGCTTGAGGCGATCGGGCTTGGGTTCGCCCATATTCAACCGCAGACAGCGCCGCAAAAAAGCAGGCGGAAAGTCACGCTCACCATTGCTGGTCATGACTACAAAGGGGAAAGCCCCACAGCGAAAGCGCCCGGTCGTGGTCTCAACCCATTGCAATTCATCGGCTTCGGTATAGGCTGTGCGAATGCGCACGGGCTGTTTTGATTTCTTAATTTCCTCCGCCAGCCGCACCACCTCAGGGATCTCAAATTCCCCATCTTCAAACAGGTGAAGCAGGTCGTTGGGCAAGTCGATATCGCTCTTGTCAATCTCATCAATCAACAACACCCGAGGGCGTTTGGCATGATCTGTGGGCAATAGCGCCGTTCCTAGCGGGCCAAGGGTAATGTAGCTGCCAATGTCTTTCTCTTTTTTGAGCTGGGCATCTTGCAAGCGGGCAATAGCATCGTAGCCGTAGAGGCCATCTTTACGGGTGGTGCGGGTGGTGATCGGCCAGTACAGCACCTCTCCTAGATTCAGCTCATAGGCCACGGCATAGGCCAGGGAGGTTTTACCCGTACCCGGTTTACCTGTTATCAGCAGAGGACGGCGCAGGTACAGGGCCGCATTGACCATGTCGATCTCATCATCGGTGGCCTGAAAGGTCGCTCCCCGCTGTTGCTTTTTGAGGTTGGCGACGGTTTCGTAGGCCGCCAGCTCTGTCCCAAAGGGTCGCCAACTAGGCGGGTCGGGCAGGCGTTCTGCCACGTAGTCTTTATTCTCATGGGGAGTCCGAGTCCCCTGAAAAATTCGCCAGTCTGGGTTGGTCATAGCTGGGGCATCGCAAGGGACATTTGGGTGCTGGGTGGAACCAAGTTAGGGTCATCCCAGAGAAACGATAGGTGATGACCGATATGGGCATCTTCGGACATCGCCAGAGCATCAGAACGAGATTTCTTAATCGCTTCGGGCAACACAGAAATTCTACATTTGAGCAACCCATCCAAATCGGTTGTGGCAGAAACTGTGTTGGCAAACTGGTCGGAGCGTAGCCACAGGGCTGCTGGGGTACCGGTAGCGATCAAGGTGGCAAACAGCTTTGGATACTGGCTCTCGTCATAGACCGTTGAGAGCTTGAGCCCAACACTGGTCGGTGGGTTCAGCTTGGCTCTGAGTTCTGGCCCCGGCAGCACTCCATCGCCTGGGACAAAGGCTGTACAGAGATCAATGCTCTGCAGAGCCTCAAGCTGCTTCCATTTGTCTTGCCAAGGTTCTCGAAACCTCTTGAGAATGTCAGGGTTGAGCCGCTCGGTAATACGAACCGCACAGCAAAAGCGCTCGCCAATGCGAATCTCGTCTAGTAACGCCAGCACGTCATTGCTAGAGCAATCTGCCAACGGCCAGCGATCGCAGGCTTGGTTAAGCCACGCCATGGGCAAGATCAGATGCAACATTAACCGCTTGGGGTCTTTATCTAAAACCTCATCTAAGCAGGCCTGAACTAAGGCCGGTAGGGTCGCCAATGTCACTTTTTCATGAAAGGGTTCTTGACCAGGGGCCTGCACCGGTTCACCCCCCTTGCCAGAGTTAATCACGTACTGACTGGCATCTCGCACAAACAGGGCGGAGACAGAGCACACACCCGTCGATTCAGCCCTAACGTAGATCAGCAGATGAGATGGGACATCGGTGTCCTGGGCCGCCTGGTGCTGGTTCAACAAACGCTGTGCCTCATCCAGTAGCTGTTGAACATCTCCAACTCGCGGCTGCACCCAGCCCTGCAAGCTTTCCCTCAGAGCGGCATCGGGGGTTAAGGCGGGCAGACTCAACAGTCCTACAAACTGATCGATGGCCTCAAAGGGGCGATCGCCCCGTTTCACATCCTGAAGGCTGGCAAGTTTACCTTCTAGACTCCCAGGCATCTCCCACCCCTGGGGACAACAGAGTCGATAGGCCAGCTTAATCGCATCAGCCAGGGACTCTGAAACGTCGTGCAACAGGACTAACAAACCCTGGCTCTCCAATTCACGGCGCACGGCGAGGATGCGCCGACCGGTGACCATAAAGCCAATTTTGGATGCAGGCTGGTCTTTTTCACGGGCCACCACCATGCCCACTACCGCCTCAGTGGTCTCATCCCAAACAGGGGTGCCGCTAAACCCAGGTAAAATCGCAATCCCCTCCGCCTTGGTGTCTTCCATTTGCACCAGACCATTGGGTAATTCTTCTAGAAGCTGGCCATAGGAGCTAATTCCCTTGGGATGGCCCTTGGGAAACCCCAACACCTGGTAGGGATTACGAAACTGATAGCCGCCCACAACCTTGGCTGGACACAACCCAGCAGGTAGCGACTCTATAACTCGCAAACCCGCGATGTCGTCATCAGGCGTGTCTTCACTCTTGTCGTAGTGATAGACCAGCACTTCAGCAGTTAGTTTCTGGCTCAAAGACGCGTAGGGGAAATTGATCTTTACCGTTTGCCCCAGGGCTGATTCCTCTGGTTTGAGAGACAGAGCATCGCGAATGACATGGGCACAGGTAAATAGATAGCCGCCCTCGATCCAAAAGCCAGCTCCAACCACCGTATTACCTTTATAAATGCGGGCGATCGCGCTCTTGCCTGGTGTATTAGGCGTGGCGCTGAAGTCAGGCATATCAGTTAATTAGTCCCTTTGTTGGTCCATTTGAGAGTAACCTCAAAATTTACGCCACCACCTACGGTGGAAACAATAACGCCAGATTCTACACTCAGATCTAGCCCAAACTTGACTTCCACCTCATCAGCAGCCCCCGCCTTCAGACTCGACATCACCGATGTGGCAATGGAGGTCGCCTTACTCAGGGCAGATTTGATGCTCTGCTCACTCTTATAGAGAGTTTCATCAAAAATCGAAACTTCTTCTACGGTGCTGGTATCTAGAGGTTTGGGCACTTCAACTCGAACAGCGGTACCATCTTCCAAGAGAAACTCAGCTAATACCCTGTCTGCAGACATACTTTTCTCCCCATCCACGTGCTGACAACATTGCTACTTTGACATCACTCCAAGCCGAGAATGGAGAACTCCTGAAAAATATAACCCCTTCACAAAAAAAAGGGAGCCACAGCCCCCCACGCAGCGAATCCACCCTCAAACCCTTGCCTCATCTAATGCAGCGTAAAGAAAGCCTCCGATTGACTCAAGTACGGGAGCTTTGCCAATTTCACTCATTATTCAGGATAGGTGGCGATCACTTGCTCCTGATTTGTTTATAGGGTGCTTCATTCACCAACCAAACTTTAGTCCTGCCAAGTTATTTCAACTATTCTTACCCTTCGTGATTCTCGGTGATTTCGGGTGGGATATCTAAATGCTGAAACTTCACCGGGTTCTAAGGTTTGATCGTCTACATAAAAAGTGCCAGAGTCTACTAACCTGCTATGTTGCGCAAGCGATTCATACTCTAGCTCTACAAAGCGCACTGTACGCCCCGTGTTGTTTTGCACTCGTCCCACAATCCAGCCATCTCCGTCAAGTTCAGCCCCCAATAGCCTTACTGTCCCTTCAGTATTTGATTGAGATGTAGTGGGGCTACTGCCAATACTTGCCGCTGCACCACTAAAGTCTAGTGATGTGCCAGCGCATCCGGGCATTACGTCAAACCTACGCCCCGTCTCTGCATAACCTGCTATTTGCTGTCGTTGTCTTTGCAACTGCTCATGATAGCCCAGTCGGTCGGTCGGAATTGCTAATAATGCGTCCACTGTAGCCAGTGCAGCCGTCCAATCTTGGCTACACCATTGCTCTTGTAGTCGGGTTTGTAATCCACTTGCACTAACGCTTTGAGCTTGTGCGGGGGCACATAGCCAAAACAAAGTGACCCCAACGAATAATCCTGAAAGCCTTTTATTCATGAGCCTTTGTGCATATATGTAACGTTATTGTTCCCATCTTCTCCCAGTGATTCTATTGATCCGCTTCTAATCGCAGTAGAAATACGGAAGATTCATGGAGTTTGGACTTCTGATTTATCTTTCGTCAGCACAAAAAACCCCGACCTGACTCCAGATCTGGGGCTTTGCTGCTGGTGCATTTCTCTGATTCAGTTTAGCGATCGCAGTTTTCACCCACTCCCATCAATGTTTTGTACTCTTGCACGGCCGTTTGATAGGCAGCATTACCCCCCTTCTTTGCCCCCCACAAGACCTGAATTATTTGGGTCTGGTTCAGACCAATCTGAACCAGTTCAGACACCTTGGCGCGGGCTTCTTCTGCGCTGAACTGTTGGTTCATGAACCTTGAACCGGATTGAACCAAATCTTGAACCGCCTCTCCCTGCGCTTGGTTCAGCGGTTGAACCGATGTTGAACCGTGGTTCACCGCTAAACCGGATGCACCGGGCTGAACCATCCTTAATCCAGGTCTTGAACCGGGCTGAACCGGGCATAATTCGGGGAATGCTTGCACCATCCACACCACTGGATCGGGGGAGCCCCATTGATTCAATTGAGTCAGCATCCACTCAGGCAATACCCACTCCTCAGAGCTATCACCACGGCTCACGACATAACGCCCCGTAGGATGGCGATCGCCTAGCTCATCCTCTTCATGCAATGCCTGGATGCTCACCCGTTCATCACGCCATGCCGCATCGATGCCCTTTAACCCATGAGCGCTACTGGTATCGGCTTGCGAGATGCCAATCGCCCCGGCGCGGGTTTTAGCTCCCTTCATCAGCACGGTCGTGAGTAGCGGCTGAATGGTTATTCCATGTTGAGCCGATGCGGCGAACATCTCATCAAATACCCAACCCGTGCCCATCAGTCCACCCTTAGAAGCGCTGCTGATGGTTTCTGCAACGTCATCGAGGGCGATCGCGTAGCCTTCTGGGGAATCTTCCACCCGTGACCACGGCAGCGATCGCGGGTAATCGTCATCGGTGGTGAAGTATGAGACGTTGTGGCCCATACACTGACGGGCGATCGCCAACATCAGAGCAATGGTGGTCTTACCTGACTGAGACCAGCCCCAGCACCAAACGAAGGGGTGATTTAGCAGTGAACCCAAAGGAAAGCCACTTTGCGACATCGCTTTAAGTAAAACCTGCATCCGTTGCTTGGGGTCGTCGTATAGGCTCAAGTCGGGCGCTGCTGTTCTACGGTCTGATTGGGCGGGCGCTGCTGTCTTGATGGGCTTAGCCCCGGCGCTGGGTGCGATGTGGTTATGGATATCGACCGGAACTTGAACATTCACCGGCGCGGTTGCAGCTGCGCGAGTGGTCTTTTCAAATAGCGTGGCATTAGCAGGCAGCGCAAATGGGTTGGGTGCTTCTGGTAGCAGATCGTCATCGTCGCGTTCCCCTTGAGCAATAGAGTCAAAGGCTAACAGCGCAAAGGCGATCGCGCCAATCATGCCCCCACTCGCAAGGCTCAAGAATGCGGCGACACCCCAACCAATCGCCCAAATCTTGCCCGTTTCAAATCCTGGATTCCCGTAATCTTCTTGCACTGTTGTTGCTCCAAATGACGGGGGTGAGCATTCCACCCCCATGACTGCTGATGATTAGTTTTGGTAGACGCGACGGGCACGACGGGCGCGGGTGTCGTGATTGCCCTGTTCACCATGCTCATCGCTGGGTGGAGGCGTGACAATCGCACGCCGGCGGTTAAACAGGGCTAGTCCCTGCGCAATCCAGATCGCAAAGGTGAGGATTAGTTCAAAACCAAACAGGGTGGCGATCGCACTGGTTAGGTTTGCCCAGTCCACAGAATCGAGCGACTGCACCCCCAGCTGCACGTCATCCCAGAAGCCCAACACACCACCCTGATACGGCGGGAAGCGTAGGAAACAAAGCACGGTATCCACCAAATAGGCGACGATCGCCAGTGTTGCAGCACGTTTCAGCCATTTCTTAGGAGCTTGGTTGTAATCCTCTTTCAGCTCTTGCAACACTTCAGAGTCAGTCTCTTTAATCACCTGCGGAACGATGTTATTCACGCCCCGGATCAGGTTGTCGAGAATCTTCAAATCACCGCGCATGATGCCCGGCAGTACTTGGAGTAGTTGCAATACACCCCACAGGGCAACACCAAACGCATCGGCGGCTATACGCCCAATCAGGCTGATCAAGCTGCTGACAACCGGAATCAGCATCAAGAAATCCAGAAACGGCACATCGGTGATCATGGCGACCAACTGACGCGCCATGGAAATGTAGGGCTGAATGTTGAGCATTGTCAAAGCAGACAGCAGAACCAGCGTTAAACCAACCACAAGCCAGCGTAGAGCTTTCATTTAATTGCCTCCGTTTACTTTTTCAATGCCATTCGGAATGAGGCTCAAATCCAGCAGTACGGCTAGGTCTGAAACCTTTTGGTTTGCGTCAATCACGCCAGT
>DATNOW010000079.1:0-5097 GCA_036703515.1 Chroococcidiopsis sp. | reverse complement strand
GGGGGATGCAGGAATTGGGGGATAAAGGATTGGGGGATACAGCCTAGACGACAGGCGATCGCCCTTTGGGTCAGTTACGGCTTGTCAATCACGGCTTGTTTAAACCGAAGTTCAAAGTAAATTTCTGGAAGTCGTCTCTGAACCCTTGAAGTTAGTCATAAGCGTCCTGATGGCTCGCTGGAGAGGTGACTTTATAGATGCCTTCCCAGGATCAGACGCAGACGTTTAGTTCAACCAGGTCGCACGGATCAGGTCGCATGGATCAGGTCACAGTTTGGGCATGGGCTTCGGTTAGATCGCACCGCCGTTGCACAGCAAGGGGCAGGCATCATCAGCGTCACCCAATCACGCGATCGCCCATCCCAAGACAAAGCAGTTTTTATTCACCATGAGAAGGAATTTCTATGAAAATGCATAGCTGGCACGTCGGAACACTCGGGGCATGGGCAACGGCAGTCACCGTTCTCAGCGGTAGCTTAGGCATTGGTTTACCCATCGCTCCGGCGATCGCCGGCACAGAGCCGATTTTGCAGCAAGAAGGGGTCTTAAGGCCAGCCTATGGAGAACATCGCTTTCAAGGAACAGCCGGTCAAGCCGTCACTATCACCATGACCAGCACCGATTTTGACACTGTGCTAACCTTGGTTGGCCCCAATGGCGAACAGGTATCCTACAACGATGACGACGGCATGAGCCTCAACTCTCGGATTGTGGCGCTACTGCCCGCAACCGGCACCTACGTAGTCCAGGCCGGCTCCTTTGGTGGCACGATCTCTGGCGACTACACGGTCGCTGTACGCACCGCTACGCCCTACGAGTTAACCTATGCCCAGGGTTTAGATCTGTTTTATAGCGGGGATATTGCAGGGGCGATCGAAGCCTACGATAAAGCCATCCGCATTGATCCCAACCTGCCCGATGCCTACCTCCGCCGTGCCGATGCGCTGTATGCCCTGGCCCAGCAGCTCCAACCTGCAGAGCGGGAGGCGATCCTGGTCAACTATCGCCGGGTTCTAGAAATCTATGAGCAAACCGGCAATGAAGCGGGTGCCCAACAAATGCGCGATCAAATCATGTCGCTAGAATCTCAGTGATCGTTTCCTCAGGGAATAAAACCACAGAGCGCTCCCTTACGGGAGCGCTCTGTGGTTTTATTGCGCCTAGTGATAATAATTAGTGATCAATGACTAGTGACCAATAATTGGCGATCGCCCCTATCTGCTTAAATTCCTTCCTCAAGCCAGGCAAAAATCTGATCGAGTTGATTGAGGGTAATCAAGCCATACTGCCACAGGATCATCGGTAAAAGGGTGGGGGATTGCTCAGGATGAGACAAGGCAAGCTTAATCGAATTTGCCGGAATACCCAGATCTTCCTGCAAAAAAGTTATCAGTTGATCCTGTTTACCTGCCATAGCTCTCACCCTCAATACCTCAAATAGGGAGCTGATGCGTGGTTTGTAATGCGAACGGATCGCGGCTATGCGTCGATACTGAATCGATAGATCCCTTCAAAGGGCGATCGCTCTACCGCTACTGGCAGAAGTTGCATTTAATCGTAGCCTGTCCATCGATATTCGACGAGGTAAGAATTGTGAAGTGTGCGGAATCAGCAATCCAGACGCATGGCAAGACACAGGACAGAACGCATACCAAGACACAGCGTTAAAAACTTAAGTTAAAAACTTAAAATCAGAAGCCGCTCTAGCAATGCCAGAGCGGCTTCTGATAAACGGTTCTATTCGGCTCTATTCAGAGCTATTGGGATCGAGCAGCTGAAAGCAGTCTAAACAGACAGCGTCCGACGCTTACTGGCTAGCTGATAGGTTTCGATAATGTCACCCAACACCCAGTCTTTGAAGTTGTCTACGCCGATACCACATTCGTATCCAGCATTGACTTCTCGCACGTCCTCTCTCATCCGCTTGAGAGAATCCAGATTCCCTTCAAAGATGTTGTTACCGCCGCGCAACACCCGCACCTTGCAGTTGCGGATTGCCTTGCCCGACTGGATATAACACCCAGCAACGGAACCTTTGCCCACAGGGAAGACCGCACGCACTTCAACACGCCCAAGGGGTTCTTCGACCAGTTCTGGCTCTAGCAACCCTTCCATTGCGCCTTGAACATCTTCTAGGAGTTTGTAGATGATGTTGTAGTCGCGGACATCGACCCCAGCTTGGTCAGAGGCTTGTCGAGCACCGCTGGCAAAGGTCGTGTTAAAGCCGATAATCACAGCCTCACTGGCGGCAGCCAAGTCCACATCGGTTTCGGTGATTTCACCCGGAGCCGCTAGCAACACCCGCACCTGCACTTCTTTTTGAGGAAGCTGCTGAAGTGCGCCCAAAATCGCTTCGACAGAACCCTGTACGTCGGCCTTCAGGATCAGATTCAGTTCCTTCAGCTCGCCTTCTTGAACCTTGGCAGAGATCGTATTGAGGCTGACGCGCCGAGAGGCCATCGCCTGCTGGAGTCGAGACAGTCGCTGCTGGTCAGAACGAGTTGAGGCGATCGCCCGTGCTTCTTTTTCATCGGGATAGACCTCAAACTCATCGCCCGCCGCTGGCACATCGCTAAGACCCAGCACCTCAACGGGGAACGAAGGACTAGACATGCTGACTCGCTTGCCGCGGTCATCGACCATGGCTCGCACCTTACCAAACACCGAGCCCGCCACCAGCACATCACCGACGCGCAGGGTACCGTTTTGGATCAACAGTGTAGCCACAGGGCCTTTGGACTTGTCGAGGTTGGCTTCAATCACCGTCCCCTTGGCAGGACGATCAGGATTGGCATACAGATCTTCAACTTCTGCAACCAGCAGCAGCATTTCCAGCAGCGTATCTAGGTTTTCACCCTTCATGGCACTGACCGGCACCATGATCGTGTCGCCACCCCATTCTTCCGCCACCAGTCCGTATTCGGTCAGCTCTTGCTTAACGCGATCGGGCTGCGCTTCTTCTTTATCAACCTTGTTGATGGCTACAACAATGGGTACACCGGCTGCTTTGGCGTGGCTAATCGCCTCAATCGTCTGAGGACGAACACCGTCGTCAGCGGCAACCACCAGCACGGCGATATCGGTGACCCGCGCTCCTCGTGCCCGCATAGCGGTAAAGGCTTCGTGACCCGGCGTGTCTAGGAAGACCACCTGTTGCGACTTGCCATCGTGCTCCACATCAACGTGATAGGCACCAATGTGCTGGGTAATGCCACCCGCTTCGCCTTGAGCCACCTTGGTTTTGCGGATCGAGTCGAGCAGAGTGGTTTTCCCGTGGTCGACGTGACCCATGATGGTGACAACCGGAGGTCGGCGCTGGAGGCTTTCCAGATCCGACGCATCGAGCATTTCGGTGACTTTCTTGGCTTCGGCTTCAGCTTCGGCCGTTTCAACGGTAACTTCGAGTTCCTCAGCCACCATGGTGGCGGTAGGAATGTCGAGAATCTGGTTGATGTTGGCGGCTATTCCTTTGAAAAACAGCGTTTTGATGATGTCTGTTTCAGGAATGCCGAGCATTTCCGCTAAGTCATGCACCGAGAGACTGTTGGTCAACGTGATTTCAGAAGGACGCTCTTTAGCAACCTGCTGTTCACGGCGATCGCGACGGAAGCTCCGTTCGCCCCCAGAGCGTTTTTTGGTTGGACTCGCCACAGCAATGGGCTTCGGCTGGCCCGGACGCCCCTTAGGTTTGGGTGGACGCATCAACGACAGCGTCACCTGGACTGGAGCCGATTCGTCAATCTCCTCTTCATCGAGATCTTCTAGATCTTCGATGTCGATGCTGTCGATATCAACGTCTTCATCATCAACGGTGGTACGGCGCTTGGCTTTTACGCCAACCTTACTCTTGGCCGCAATTTCTTGATCTTCTTCTTCCTCTTCCCAATCCTTGCCGCGTTTGGGTGGCTTGGGTGGGCTTGGACGTCTGAGCTCGTCTCCAGCGCCGACACCAATGGGAGCCGCAACTCGGCTACCAGGCTCGCCGCCTTCGCCCGGAGCAACCGGACGTGTGGGCTTGCTGCGTAGCTCGATGACGGGTTTGGGCTTCAGGGCTGGCTTCTCAGAGGCCGGGATAATCTGCCGACTGGGGCGAGAAGGAGCAGCAACCCCAGAACCATCACCCGCCGATCGACTGGCGATCGCGTTGCCATCTTGCGCTACGTCACCCTTAGATGCCCGCCGCAAAACAGGACGATTAGACAAAATGACCTGCTGAGATTGCTCTACAGCTCGCTGAGGCGGAGACTTAACCGGAGGCGGAGCAGGCACCGCTGGCTTCTCTTGTAGCGTGGCTGGCGGTTCTGCTGGGGTGGGTTCAGCAATCGGCTCTGCTGGCTGATCATCTACAACCAGCGCCGAGTCTGCTTCGATCGTCGGCTCAACCGGCTCTTCCACTTCAACATGAGCTGCGCGAGGAGGCGCATTTAGAGGCGCATTCAACGGAGCAGTTGGCACTGCTGGCCCGGTAGCCGGCCCAGTAGCCACAGGAGCAGTTGCCATAGGCGGCGGAGCCACAGGGCCGGTTGCCACAGGCGGCTGCGCTACATTTGCCGGTGCAGGAGCGCTCACTGGCTCAGAGGGACGCTTGGGAGGCTCAACCAAAGGTCGATTGCGGCGGATCTCAAGGATTTGCTGCTTCTTGACAGGCGGAGGTGAAGAAGCTTTACGAGGTTGTTGAGAATTGGTGGAATGAGCAGACACGTTGGGTTTGTTAGGCAAAGAAGAGTGGCTAGGGGTATATTTTTCGGCAGCAGAACGAATACGGGCTGCCTCGGCATCAGAAATGGTACTGCTATGACTTTTAACCGAAATATTTAATTGATCGCAGACCGCCAAAATGTCTCTATTATCCAGATTAAGCTCCTTTGATAGCTCATATATTCTGACTTTTCCGTTGTTCATCCACTCTTTCCTCTTCGTACCAACAATCTTGTTACATACGCGATGACCTACTGTTCCGCTATGACTACATGAAACTACTCAATCTTGCGCGTGCTCAAACGTCAAACTAAAGTGTGTTTCGATCTCATGAATCTTTGGGTGGTACTGTGATCACCATGTCTGGCTTCAACTACAATCTGGCTTCAACTTAAAACA
>DATNOW010000078.1:0-8282 GCA_036703515.1 Chroococcidiopsis sp. | reverse complement strand
GCGCTCCGCCCTTCCCTGATTCTGGTTTTATAGCAATACTTCTCGGTTAGCGTTCAGAGGGGCGCGCCCCTCTGAACCCCCAGAAGCTCCATTTTTCTGGCACGATGCGCCAGAAAAATGGAGCTTCTAGCGTGGACTTATACCTTAACCGAGAAGTATTGGGTTTTATAGTTAATGGGATATTAGATAAAGGGTGAGTTTCATTCAGAACAGAGAGTGCGATCGCCAGCATCCACTTGCGAATTGGTTTGTAGATAATCGCTCAAATGATTACATCCCTGCTGCATCAATTGATTTAAATTCAGCGTCCACAGAATCACTGTGCCATTATCATCCCCGCTGAGTAATGCTTGATCATCAGCACTGAACTGGACCGTATTTACGCGAGTGGTATGTCCGTGTAACGTTTTGATTAACGCTCCGTCAGACACCGACCATAGGCGAACTGTGCCATCGGCACTACTAGAGGCTAACGTTTGACTGTCGTGGCTGAAACTAAGGCTAATCACGCCACCACTATGCCCGCTCAAAATGTGTGTGGCTTGCAATGCCCCATTACCTTGTTGGACTGCATGTAATTGAATTGTGTTGTCTTGAGTGGCGATCGCCAACCAGCGTCCATCTGGGCTAAAGCGAACAGCAAAGCCTGCATCAGATAGGGGAATGGTGGTGAGTAGAGTGCCGTCTAATCGCCAGAGTTTCGCGGTGCGGTCATAGCTACTAGAGGCGATCGTTTGCCCATCAGGACTAAACGCTACGCTGGTGACCCCATCAGTATGTCCCTGCAGGGAGGTTAATAGCGCACCATTGCGCCAAAGCTTCACCGTTTTATCGTTACTGCCTGATGCGATGAGCGTTCCGTCAGGACTAAAGGCGACACTGGTGACGCGATCGCTATGTCCTTGCAGTGTGGCTCCAAGCGTGCCATCACGAACATGCCAAAGTTTGATTTGTCGATCTGCACTGGCGGCCAGAATCTCGCCATTCGGATTCAAATCAATCGCAGTAATGGCAGATTTATCTCCCTTTAAAATTCTGATGAGTGTTCGATCGCCGGTCACAGTTTGTTTCCAAATTTTGATATCGCCATTGAATCCGGCCGTAGCAAACTGCTGTTCGTGTGGCAGTTGAGCGATAAATCGAGCGGTATAGATACTGTCATCCTGTGAGTCACTGCGAGTGGGCACCTGCCAGAGCCGGATGGTTTTATCAGCACTGGCAGAAACTAGTTCATGACCATCAGGACTAAATTGGACACTGAGAACATGGCCTCCATGACCTACAAACGTTTGGAGCAACAAACCGTCTTGTCGCCACAGTTGAACTTGCCCTTCGTCATCTGCTGTTGCGATCGCTGTTCCATCGGTTGGACGAATGCTAATGCTATTGGCGGCTACTGAATTACTCAGCACTTGAGAACCTCCCTGGCTCAAGTTCCAGCGTCTTAATGTTCGATCGCCCCCACTGGAGATCAACCCTTGACTATCCGCTGTAAAAGCCAGGCTAGTGACGCGATCGCTGTGCCCTTTCAAGATTTTGATCAGTCTGCCTTCTGCTTGCCACAGGCGGATCGTTTGATCTTCACTGGCGGACGCGATCGTTTTGCCATCGGGGCTAAAACTGGCGGCATTCACCCATCCTTGATGCCCTTTCAGGATGTTGATGAGTGTGCCATCACGGCGCCAAAGTTTGAGGGTGCGATCGCGGCTACCTGATACCAAACGCTGACCATCCGGACTGAAACTGAGGCTGCTAATCCAATCTTGATGGCCTTTGAACCGTTTCAACAGCCTCACCGTTTCGCCTTCAATTTGCCAGAGTGCCAGAGTGCCATCGCTGGCACCAGTGGCTAACCACTGACTATCTGGACTAAAGGCTAAACTGACCATCCGTTGATTCGGATTTAGGGGAGGTAGGGTCGTCAGGATTTGACCATTGGGGTGCCATAGAATGACGCGACCGTCGTCACTAGCTGAGGCGAGCAGATGGCCATCGGGGCTAAAGCGAACGACATTCACCGCCTGCGTATGCTGCTCGAAGCGATTCAGCTCTTGGACGAGGGCAACCGCCTGTTGCAATGTGCCTACTGTTTTTAGTTGAGCGATCGTCCAGGTTGAGCGATCGAGCAGCCAGGATGCCAAGGGTAAGGTTTGCAATTGCCGTCCAGCCTTGACGCTAGCTAACAGTGCCTCTAGCGGCTGATTAGACGCCAGCATGGCTTCCGATGACGCATCCAGCGCTTGAATGCCCTCTACCTGTGCCGCCAACTGCTGCCGGTAGGCCAATCCACCCAGGGCGATCGCGACCAATCCCAATCCGCCAATCAGGCCCGCCGCGAGCTGGGCCCGTCGGAGGCGCTGTTTGGCTTGTCGCTCCTGCTGGTGCCGCTCGGCTAGACCGGCTTCAATGAACTGTTGCACCACCGTCGAGAGTTCATCCGTGTAGTTAACATATAGGGTTTCAGCTTCAGCCAGCCGTCCGCCTCGCAGCAAATCATCCTGGTCATGGCCGTGCTGCTGCCATTGCTGAGCCGATCGCTCAAGCTGTCGCTGCAACCGCAACCGCGCTCGATTTTCTTCCAGCCACCAGCGCAATGTAGACCAGTGCCGAATCAAAATTTCGTGAACCACTTCGATCGTCACGTCTTTTGCACTCCAGGCGATCGTGCCAGACGATTTAAGCAAGTTGGCTGAGGTTTCTTCGGCTAAAGTTTCTTCGGCTGGAGTCTCTTCTACACCACGCTGATTGCCCTGGGTGATTTCCTGGGTCCAATCGTCCTCAATGCCAACGGTCACTAGCTTCGCCGCAGTAAGAATCTGAAGGGTTTGCTCCACGCGATCGGCAGGGTATTTCGCCACGATGAGATCCGTTTTTTGAACCCGCCGCCGAGTATCTTCTGTCCCTTCGCCCAGTTGCGTTAAGTTCAAGAAAATCCATTGGGCACAAGCTTGCGCGTCTGGATCGAGACGATCATAAACAGTTTGCGCTTGTCGCTCCAACGCTCCCCTTAGCCCACCCAACTGCTGATAGGCAGAAAGTGTAAGTTTACCCTGCTGACGCCGCTCCCACAGTTGTTCCAGTACAAATTCCAACAAGGGTAAATGACTAGTGGTTTGATGCAATTCGGAGAGCAGCACTTCGACTAATCCTGGCTCAATCTGCAAACCTACCTGCTCAGCGGGGCGGATAATCACCTGTCGATAGTTGTCTTGGCTGAGAGAGGGCGGCACCAACACGCTAGCGTGCTGAAGTAGCTCTGCTAAGGCTGGAATTTCTAAACAGGGAGCAATAAAATCGGTGCGTAGTGTCAACACCAACTTAAATCGATCGCTGACATAAGGCAGGGCCCCTAAAATCAAATCGAGAAACGGGGCGCGATCGATCTCCGCCGTCAGCGTGAACAGTTCTTCGAATTGATCGATCACTAAAACGACCATTGGTTCAGGACGAGTTCGCAACCAGCGCACCCATCCCTCTACCCCTTGATACAGTAGCCCTTCAATCTGCAGCTGCTGATAAGCCCGCTCTTTTTCACTTCCCGGATCGACTAAGCGTCGAGCCAAGGCGGCGATCGGATCGCGACCGGGACGCATGCAGCCAAACCACCATTGATCGCTTCCTGGCACCTGGTTGCCCTGCCGCAGTTGGGCAATCAAGCCGGCTTGCACCACCGATGATTTACCGCTGCCGGAGGCACCCACTACGGCAATGGCCGATCGTTCAGCAATCGCTGCGATCAACTGCTGTGTCAGTGCTTCTCGCCCATAAAAATAGTTCGCCTGCTCCTCTGAAAACGATCGCAATCCCATATAAGGACAGACCCCCAGATCGATCGCCTCTGGGATGTTTGCCATCTTGGCTCCTAAGCGTCCGGGCAGCACTTCAATTACCCCGTTGCTGGCCGAGAGCCAGGTAAACAGGGAGATCGATGTTCCAGCCAACCAGATCCGCAGTTGGGTAATCCAGGCGGCGACAGGTAGGCCAACTTGGCGATCGGCTTGCTGAAGCGTATCCAGCAGAGCGCGTGTAAATTGATCGGGCTGGTTGGGGGATGCGGCGGCGGCAATTAAACACTGGCTCTGATCAGCCCCGAGTTGAAACTCTTCCATCCAGTGCAGCAGTGAGACGGCTCCCGGACAGTCCAGAATAATGATGTGCTGAGCAGCCGCGGCTTGGCGGAGCATCTGTCGTAACCAGGAGCAATGCAGTCGCACATCTCCCACTAAGAACCACGATTCGCCTTCTGCTGTTTCTTCGAGTCGCCCACGTAAGTAGAGCAAAACTGTGGTGGCTTGAGACTGGCTTAAACTGGCCTGAATCGTCGCTCGCAGGTTGCTCCAATCCTGTCCTGGACGTGGAAAATAATCAATGTCAAAGGCGCCATCAGCCCGTAGCGTTTTGCTGAGTTCCAGGGTAAGCGGCGAGTTGGTGAAGCCTTCGATAATCAGAGCTTGGCGGGGGTGAGGCAATCGCGCTTTAGCCGTCGCCGTTTCGGGAATGGCGGCACTCTGGATGCCGATCACCAATTCTCCCACGCCTTCAACAATTCGCTTGGGGGTTTGCAGCGGATATTCAGACTGAAATTGCGTATCGCCTCGACTGCTTTTTTGCTGATTGACCAGCCGAATTTGCTGATTAGTTTTATCGATGTAGCGCAACGTTTGATGATAGACATATTTGTATAATCCATCCGCTTCAATCACGCCTTGCCCGTCTGCCGCTTCACCTTGTAACCCCTGCATCAGGTAATACGTAAACACGCCGTGTCCCAATTCTGGAAATTCCCAGGACCGCTGAGATTGATCGCAGGAGAGCAGCGCATAAAATCCTTTGCTGCGCGCGGCCCGTTGGCGTAGCAAATCAACCAGCTGCGGTGTCGGGTTGGGCCGCATTGGCTCAGCTTCGCGCCCACCCCGTAGCGTTAGCCCACCGCTATGACAGGCATCCAACCAAATTAACTGCTGATGGGCCGCACAGCTTTCGAGTTGGTGGAGCAATTCTGAAAGGGGTAACCCTGTATCTAAAAGGCGATCGCCGTCTGTATCTGTCAAACACAGCACCACTTGTTGATTCCCGGCACTGAGTACGCCATGTCCTGAAAAGTAGAGCAATAACGTATCTTCCGGTGCGGCAGCGGCCACAATGTGCTGAAGCCGATCGCGGACTGTTTTTAGGGTTGGGAGTTGGGGCGCGAAGTCGTGATAAATATAAACTTCTTTTTTGGGAAATGCCTGAGTTGCATCGGCTAAAGCCACGCCTAACCCCTGACAATCGGGGGCAGAATAGCGCAAGCTGGGGAGGGTTTCATCCTGGTAGTGATTGACGCCAACCAGCAAAATCCATAGCGTTGCCGCCCCAGTTTCGAGGGGATGCGTGCAGCTAGTTTTGAGAGTGGCAGGACACCTAGGAGAAATGGGGGATGAGGGGGCTGGAATGTTTCTCTCAATGGGGGTCTAAAAGCCTTACTAGAACCCTATAGGCTGAATACGATCGCTTTATGCGCTTATGCTGACGCTCTTAAGTAGGCGGTCTTATTCAACTATAAAACCCCAAAACCTGCGCCTCCCGCGCAGCGAGAGGCGCAGGTTTTGGGGTTTTATAGTTAATTGAGGTATTTTACTGATGCAGGGGTTATCTCATCAAAACGGTTGCTTCTGGGCCAACTAGACCAAATCTTTTCGACGCTGAAGCCAGAGGGCGATCGCCAAATACACCAGGGTATGAACGCTTAAGAGAGCCCAATTTAATCCCAGGTTTTGCCAAGTGGCGGCATAGACTGTTGTCGTTTCAAAAATAGGTTCGATCGGGCTATTAGCTGGCAGATCTGGCACCATAGCATTCACATCAACCAAGGCTCCATAAGCTCCCATTGACCAACGGCTAATCATGAGCCAGGCCAGCTGACCCGACCATCCCTTTAAATCAAATAGAACCCCCGACAAAATAATTTGCGGAATCATAATCAGGGGAAGGAGGTTATTGGCCTCATTTTCGTTTTTTGCACCAACTGAAATCAACAAACTGAGACTAATGCTGGCGAGTAGCGTTAGAAAATTCGTGATACCAACGCCCCAAAACCAGGAAATTAAGTGAGAAGTTGGCGATTGGAACCCAACCCAAATGGCGATCGTAATCAGCAGTGTTTGCACGGCGGCAAGCCCTGCTCGCACCAACACTTTTGAACTGAGATAAGGGACTAGCCCCAGGTTGATCAGTCGTTCTCTGGCATAAATTGAGGCTTCTTTGACAATTTCACGCACCGAACTGGATAACCCGATCCAAATCGCAATGCAGCTAAACACAAATAAAACCTTGAGTGCTGAGGGAGCTTGCGTGATGGTGGCAGGTTGAATGGTGCTGAGCGGCGTTTTTCCTTGCAGAATTAAGGCGGTGAGCCCGATCGCCACTGGGCCTGAAATTAGCGTATAGAGCAAGCTGGCGCGATCGTGCAAAACCAGCTTCAGATAACGGCGACTCAGCAAACTCAGCTGTTTAAAGGGAGAAATTCCCGTTTTGACAGATACATCTGTCCTGAACTGGCTATCTTTACCGGGGCTGAGAACCGATCGAATATAGGTTTGGTATTCTGGCGATCGACTATAGGTTTGGGCCCAGTGCTCAACCGTTGTGGCTGTTTCTTGAGGAGTGGCTTTTTCCAACTTCAGATAAATATCGGAGAAATATTTCAAGTCTTCCGACGGCATTCCAAAAAAATGGAGCGCTTGCAGGGGTGGGCCAAAATAGCAGAGTTTGCCGCCACGTCCTAAAAAGGCAATGCGATCGCAGACTTCAATGTTGGCTGTGGCATGAGTCACGAGGACGATCGTCCGTCCCTGATCCGCAAGTTCTCGTAGCAGCCGCATCATTTCCTTATCCAACCCCGGATCTAATCCCGACGTGGGTTCATCCAGAAAAAACAGCTTGGGATCGGCCAGCATTTCCACACCAATGCTCACCCGTTTGCGCTGACCTCCGCTGAGATATCGAACGGTTGTGGAACGGACGGCTTGCAGTTTTACCTGTTCCAGCGTGGTATTCACGACCTGTTGTATATCAATGTCGGGGGGTAAGCGTAACTGGCAGGCATATGTCAAAACTTCTTCAACCGTTAGATCCAAGTGAATAATGTCATCTTGGGGGACATAGCCAATTTGCGATCGATAAATGGCCCAACTTTGCCGCAGATCATCCCCATTCAAAAAGACCTGTCCTTTCGTGGTGGGTTCGATTCCCAGTAAGGTTTTCATCAGCGTTGATTTGCCCGCCCCGCTGCCTCCCACCAGCGCTACGAGCTGGCCAGGTTGAATCACCAGCGAAATATCATTGAGAATCGTTTTGGTTGAGCCATCTTTTTCGGTGACTTCTCGTCTCAACCGATGCACATCCAAGCGAATATCGCTGCCGGTATCGAGCAACTCTAACGTGTCCCGGCGATAGAGCAAACTAAAGGGACCGATTTGAATAGTATTGCCAGATTGCAGCGTCGCCCGTCGATGAATTCGCTTCCCGTCGATGAAGGTGCCATTGGTGCTGAAATCTTCCAGAATGTGGCCGCCATGGCCATCCAGGTAAATGGTGGCATGCAGCCGGGAAACGGTTGGCGCATCGAGCTGCATCGAGGCATAGCGATCGCGGTTAGGCTGTCGCCCCAGTTCGATCGGCCACTCCGTCAGGCGCTTTAAATCTAGCCGTCGCTTTCCCGGCATGATCAGCGGCCCGGCCATGGGATTGTGGTAAGTCAGCATAATGCGATTGGTCGGAGATTGGCCAATCTCGATCTGAGTGCCGTTTTTGAGGAGATATCCCTGCAGCCAATCAATGCGAATTTGGTTGACAAACAAGCCATTGCGGCTGGGAACATCGCCATCACCGTCATAAATTCGATAATTCTCCCCTTCTTTCCGCAATATTGCCTGCCGTCGAGACAACACGGCCCATCCTTGCTCCGGGACTTCCAGATCAGCCCATCCCTGCCCGCGGCCCAACCGATGCTCATCTTGAGATAAAAACAAACGCATGGTTTGCCCTTTACTCTCTAACTGTAGGAACGGTTGCGGATTCAGTAAGGTGGATTGGTCAAATGGTCCCGTCATCTGTCGCCACGAACCTGGAATAAATGCAACGGTACTCTATCATTCAAGTTTTTTCCAGCTCGATCGGCATAGGCTCATATCAAATCTGTTTAAACCGCCATTTCCACTTTCAAAAACAAATCAATCAACAACTAATATCAAATCCGGTTAAAGAACCCAAATCCATTTGAGGTGCGGCACGAAGTGCCG
>DATNOW010000077.1:0-6724 GCA_036703515.1 Chroococcidiopsis sp. | reverse complement strand
GGGATCGATCATGCCGTCCTCAACGTAGCTGCCGGGGATCTATCCACGGCGATCGCATGGTATGAAAACGCCTTTGGCTTTCGCCGCCAGCAGGGGTTTACGATTCAAACCGCCTATTCTGGACTCTCCAGCCAGGTGTTAGTCCACCCCCAAGGCCACGCCCAGCTGCCGATCAACGAGCCGATCTCGCCCAGCTCCCAGATCCAAGAATTTCTCGATTGCAATCGCGGCCCAGGCATTCAGCATGTTGCCCTCAAAACCGACAACAGCCTGCGGGCGATCGCTGACCTGCGCCAGCGTGGACTCAGGTTTTTGCCAGTGCCGCCCACCTATTATGGGCAACTGCGGCAGCGGGCCGACTTTTGGCTAAGCGAACTCCAGTGGCAGGCGATCGCCGCCCAGCAGCTCTTGATCGATTGGCAGCCCCACAGCCAAGCGCTATTGCTCCAAGCCTTCACCCAACCGATCTTTGCGATCCCCACCTTTTTCTTTGAACTGATCGAACGACGCCCCTGCCAACTCACCCAAAACCCAGCCCAGGGCTTTGGTGAAGGCAATTTCCGGGCGTTGTTTGAAGCCGTCGAACGTGAACAGCGCAAACGCACCCAGCCCCGCTAACCCACCCTCTCTCCCTCTCCCACCATCCCGTCCACCCTCTTTCCCTCTCTCCCTCCCACACCAAATCCAAGATTTTTAAATTTTCATTTAAAAATCTTACAAAGTGCTGGACAGAATACTTGTACTAATGATACATCTGTTCTGAATGCGACAGCTCATCAATGGTGTACACCCTATGCAACCCTTAACCACTGTCCAGCAAGAGCTTTATGACTGGCTGGTTGATTACATCAAAGAAAATCAACACTCGCCTTCGATTCGGCAAATGATGCGCGCCATGGGGCTGCGATCGCCTGCACCGATTCAAAGTCGCCTTGAGCACTTGCGCGAAAAAGGCTACATCGACTGGACAGAGGGGCGAGCCCGTACCATCCGAGTGCTCCAAGCTCAGGGCGTGCCTGTCCTGGGGGCGATCGCTGCGGGTTCTGTGGTGGAGTCGTTCACCGATGCCGTAGAGCACATCGACTTTTCCAATACCTTCATTCGTCCGGGCGATTTTGCGCTGCGGGTGCGGGGCGACAGCATGATCGACGCGCTGATCGATCAAGGAGACGTTGTGATTATGCGTCCGGTGCGCGATCCAAAAACCATCAAAGACGGCACCATTGTGGCGGCCAGAGTTGACGGTGAAGGGACAACTCTCAAGTATTATCACCGCGCGGGCAATGTTGTCTCGTTGAAGCCAGCCAATCCTCGCTATAAGGTGATGGAATTTCCTGCCGCAGAGGTGGATGTGCAAGGCGAACTGGTAGCGGTTTGGCGAGGGTATAAGTAGGGCGAGGCAGTGAGGAGATGAAACAGGGGGAGGGTGGGAGAATAAGAGAGAAGGAGAAGGTGGGAGAGGAGGAGGGAGTGGCAGATCGCGTCTGGGGATCATTCAGCCACGGCGTCCATTGGAAAGTGGTCTCTTAAACTAGCTGCAAAACGTCGCCAGGATTGTCGGATGAACCGTCGGACGGACTGTTGGGGCTCCCCATCTGCTGGCGCATCAACTTTTTTACTTCTGCTTCCAGCAAGTTCCGCACAATTGAACCAGCAATTCCCGTGACCGGCAGCTTATGGATCTTTTGGAAGCGCATTACGGCCTGAAGCGTGCGTGGGCCGTAATAGTCGTTGATGGGCAATTGGGCATCTGCTGTTAGGTTTAAGCCATGCTTGAGGTTGTGCATTAGCTGCCGCGCTTTTTCGGTGGTGGGCTGGTCGAGAACGCCACTGATTTGAAGGTTGTGCTGCGCCTGGAATTCTTGAATCGCCGCCTGCGTATAAAAATCTAGCGTGTTGCTTTGGTTGCCGCCATAACCGTTGGGGCCGAGGTTATAGCCTAGCCCGTCTAAGACTGCTTTGAATTGATTGAGAGAGTAGGTCATGACTCGAAACTCCTGTTGACTACGATAGAAACGACGGCCGATAGAGCAGACTCAGCCATTGCATAAACTCAACCTTGCTTTCACAGTAGTCCAGCAATACTGGCATCTACTTCATACGGCGGTGTCACCCAACAGCATGATTCTCTAGACACCTGCTTGGCTCGACAGTAATAGAGATAGGGTGAGAGGTACATCTCTCTTGCAGCGGATAATAAAGGCGAGCCAGCCAGTAGAGAAATAATGCAGAACATTAGTGAAAATACGGAGTCCCCAAGGGTGTCTTTGGGTCTTTTTGTGATCTCGGCCGCTGCTGCACTGTGGGCGATCGCCGCCATTGTGGCCAGTTGGCTGTTTCAAGCAGGCATCACGCCGTTTGAGCTAACCACCAGTCGCGCCGTGATTGCAGCCGTTGGGCTCGGGGTGCTTTCCCAGGGGTGGCGTTCTTACCGCAAGTCCTTAGACTGGCGGGTGTTTGCCTTGGGGTTGGCGCTGGCCCTGGTGACTGTGTGCTATTACGTGGCGATCGCCCGTCTACCGGTGGCGGTGGCGATTGTAATTCAATACATGGCTCCGGCCTTGGTGGTGCTCTGGGTGTCGGGGCGCAGCGGTCGGTTGCCCAGCCCTAGGGTAGGGCTAGCGCTAGTGGCGGCCTTAATTGGGGTGGTGCTAGTCTCGGGCGTTTCGGTGGGGCACGGGCGGCTCGATCCGATCGGGCTATTGATGGCCGGGGGCAGCACGCTGTGTTTTGCGGCCTATACTCTGCTCAGCGAGTCGATTGTGGGGCTGTATGGCCCCATGGGGGTGATGTTTCGGGCGTTTACGGTGTCCAGCCTGTTTTGGCTCGCGTTTCAGTGTTCCCAGGGGCTATCGCCCGCTTTTTTTGTGCCGCTTAACCTGGCCGGCATTGTTTTTGTGGGCATTGGCGGCACGCTGATGCCGTTTTCGCTGTTTTGCTGGGGCATTCAGCAGGTGCGCCCCGATCGGGGGGCGATCGCCGCCACCCTGGAACCTGTGATTGCATCGGTATTAGCCTGGGTCTGGCTTGGGCAAACTCTGTCGGTGTGGCAAGTGGGGGGAGGCGTCTTGGTGCTGGTGGCGGTGCTGTGCTTGCAGCGTCTCGATCGAACTTAGCTTTTATTGCAGCCCTGTTTGCAGCTTGTTCTTGTCCGTCGCAGCCCATTAGCAGCGGCGATCGCGGAGACTGGTCGAATGATTAAAAGATGTTAAGATAGCATCACTTCAATAAACCCGATCCCAGCCGCATCTTCGATATATGGTTCGCCACGCTAGTATTCCCCCGTGCATTTTGTTGGCGTCGCGGAGTCAATATCGATCGTGCCACGTCGAGGTTCCCGACCTTGAGCAGCGGATGCCCGCTATTGTGGTGGGCGATCGCTACTACAGCTTTTTCAAGGCCGTGGCCGACGGGCGCAAAGCGCTAAGTATTGCCATTAAGCTAATCTATCGCGGCGACCAGATTGCGATCGCCCAAACGTCTAAGACCTACGGCATCTGGATTTGGGAACCGGACGCCCGTTCCGTTGCCAGCGCCCGCCCTGCCCGCTTGTCAGAGACGCCGATTGCTGAACCCGCCCCCTGCAAGATTTTGATCACCCACGATCTATACCAATCGCTGACGATCAAAGTGCCCGACCTCGATCAAGACGTGGCGGCCGTGACGGCAGACGGCAAGTATTACAGCATTTTTCGAGTTGAGCCAGAAGCCGACAAACTACTAGAAATTACCGCTAAAATCGCTCAGCGGGGCGATGAGACTGCGATCGTGAAGATCGATCGAGGCTATGCTATTTGCATCTGGGAACCGGACGCTCAGCCCGTTAGCTAGACTCGGCCCGGTTATTCCTGTAGCCTGGTTAGCCCGATAGCCCGGTTAGTCTTATAGGCCGGTTAGCCTGATAGCCCGGTTATCTAGGCGCAGCATGTGACCTGCGCGATTGAGTATGGCCCGACCCAAGCCACTCCCCCCATCTCTACCCGCTGAGCGATTAGACGAGCGCTACCTGTTTTGGCGATCGCAGTGGCTGGTGGCCGAAACGGTTTTTGTCGGCATCACTCTGGCGGCCGCAACGTTAGCGGTATTGGCTGCCGATTGGCACCTCCGCCCGCTATGCCTGATAGCCTTGGCGATCGCCCAAGCCCTGTGGCTCAACCGCTGCTATCTGGTCGGGCATGAAGCGGTGCATCGCAAACTGTTTCCCCAGCAGCCCCGGCTCAATGATCTGGCTGGGCAGGTGGTGCTCTTGCCGCTGTTGGCCCCGCTGCGGATTTATCGAAAAATCCACGCTTTTCACCACGGCTGCAACCGTCAGGCACCCGGCATTTCGACCCTCGACACCTTTGTTGTAGCGCGATCGCCCTCGCAGGCCGTGCGGTGGGGCTATCACCTGATGTGGCTGTTCCTGGTGTTTGGTGGCGGCTTTTTTATCCATACGCTGGTGTCGATTGTGCTGTTTTTGGGCTTACCAACGCCAACCGCGCGGCAGATTTCGCCCGCATTCAACGGCTGGACGGGCACCGATCGGCTTTATGCGTGGCTTGAATTAGCTGGTGGCATCGCTCTGCATGGTGCCATCTGGGCGATCGCGGGTCGTGAAGTTTGGTTTTGGCTGTTGGCCCTACCGCTGTTGATTTTTGCCTGGGTGTGGTCGATGCTGCTCTATGTTTACCACTACGACACCCCGATCGGG
This sequence comes from Chroococcidiopsis sp., assembly GCA_036703515.1. GTDB lineage: Bacteria > Cyanobacteriota > Cyanobacteriia > Elainellales > Elainellaceae > DATNOW01. The sequence goes on along the minus strand of DATNOW010000077.1, from coordinate 2,031 downwards.
ATGCCGGTGCAGCGCAATGTGCGATCGCTGCGAGCCGCGCCAGTGCTGTCGTGGCTGTTGCTCAACTTCAACGAGCACAGCACCCACCATGCCGATCCCCAGATCCCGTGGCATCAGCTTCCCCAGCGCCGCCTCGCCCAAGCACCCCACGAATCGCCCAATGAATCGCCCAATGAATCGCCAGATCTCGCCCCCTCTGCGGCGCTCTCCGTGTGGCAAGCAATTTGGCAGCAGCGCCGCGGCCCAAACCTGGTGGTAGTTGCCCCCCGACCTAGCGGAGAACCCCAACCATGAGGCTACGGGTCGCCACTGCTGCGGATGTGGAGCCGATGCTGGCACTGAAATCAAAGCTGCAACTGGCCAGAGCGGATGCACGCACAGGGGGATTTCTACTCGGCTCATCGGCTGAGCAATACCGGTTTTTTGTCGACCACGCCCAGGTGCTGGTGCTGGATAGGGGCTTGGACACTGAGCCGTCTCTGGTTCACGCTGCGGATTGCACTGGGGAGCAGACTAGCGATCACGCTAGGGATCAGGCCAGAAATCACGCCGGGGATCACGCCAGGGATCGCGCTGGCGAACAATCCACCCGTGCACCCGCGCTGATTGGGTTTGTGATTGCGCTAGGCGATCGCGTCCTGCGCCAAAGCGATCTGTGGAACCGTCGCCATGCCATCCAGTGGCAGTCTTCCCCGCTCACCCCGCCCCCCTTAGAAAACCTTCGCCTCAGCTATATTGAGCAGCTTGCCGTGCTGCCCGAACTTGCCTATCGCCCCTATGCCCCGGCCCTAGCGCTGGCGATCGCTCAGCGCCTATTTGCCGACCACGATTACATTTTGACGACCACGGTGCATCAGCCGATCCGCAACCTTGCCGCCTGGCCCCTGCTAGCGATCGCCGATGCCCAGCTAATGGGCTTCATCGACGAAGAGTATCCCCACGTCGGGCGCATCCAGTCAGCGCTCCATGGGGTTGAGCGATCGCGCTTTATCTGGCAACTCCGCCATAGCCCTCACCAGCCACTGCTAAGGCGCATTCAGAAAACCGTGGATCGCTTGCAGCAATGTTATACCCGTTGAGGACGCCGCTGGCCTTGAATATTGCTGGTTTTGAAGAGGGCTGGCCTTGGGCAATCATGTGACATCCATATAAACCACCGTTTAAAATAAAATCCGCTAACGCTGATGTCCAATTTCAGTGCATCCAGAAATTTGGCAATGCTCTAGCGATAAGACACTGTGACACGCCACTCCCTTGAGGCTTTAAGGAGGTGGTAACAACCTCTGTTTTTCTTCGATCTCCATGGCCAGATCAGATGGCAACCCAGATGGCGTCCATCCACGCCATTGGCTTTTTGCTAAGCAGCTTTATTGCCGCTCACGCATTTTTTATTCCCAAACTTAAGTTCTAAAAATGTTAAAAAAATCGCTCTACCTCTTGTATGAAAAAGCATGGTTAAAGCTGGCGATCGCGCTATCTATAATTGCTTTAATTGGGTTTGCAAGCGTTAGTCATTACGGCATTTCTACCGATGAACCAACCGAAGTGCGAATGGTTCAACAAAATATTGATTTTATTGCTAAAGGAACACCCATAAAAAGCGATCTCATTCACTATGGAACGCTCTTTAACTTTCTATCGGAAGGAGTGTTTCGGATTGAAGAATGGGTGCGTTACGGAACCCTCCAGCATCCATTAATCTCGCCTGATAATACCCCTTGCCTCAACTACGAAGACTCAAGTCCTGGGGTAAACCTAACCTGTAGATCCGAGTTAGATCGCTATAGAGCGGCGATGACAGAACGCATTCGCGTCAAGCACATCGTCACCTTTGCCTTCTCGCTGCTGGGGCATGTTGCCGTTGCTGGAATTGTTGGCATTTTTTGTGGCTGGCACTACGCTTGGCTGGGGGCAATTATGCTAGCAGTTTTACCGCGCTATTGGGGACAAGTTTTTTCTAATCCAAAAGATATTCCCTTTGCTGTTTTATTTACTATGGCAACCTTTTTGGGAGCCTATTTGATTGAAAAA
>DATNOW010000076.1:0-6961 GCA_036703515.1 Chroococcidiopsis sp. | reverse complement strand
TCCCCTAACGCTTGCAGGAGGTTGTGCTCTTCTGACTCGATCAGGTAGCAGTCGTAAGGATTGGGCGGATGCTGAAAAATCGAGCGCGTTAGCTGCACCCGTGTATCTCGAATGATGTCGGTCTGCCCCGGATAGGCCAGCATCAGCTCATCCCAGTCGCGGGGCTGAATCTGCACCGTCATCTGCTGGCGGGCCCAGCTTTCTAAGTCGTCTGCGCCATCTAAAATCGTCGGAATGCCCGCTGGAAAGCGCCCCTCTTGGTTGAGGCGATCGCTCAGCCAGGCCTCTGGTGAAGTCAATAGCAATCCTTCAAAGTCGGCCGACGGCCAGCGATCGCCCGTCCGAATCGCTTTGTGCCCTGGAATCCACTGCCGCAGTCGGGGGATTTCGACCATCAGCAGCCGCTGCTGCAACGCTTCGGGCACCACCAAAATCGTCGAACCTTGCCATAGCAAGGCCGGCATCAAATAGCTCAACCGATAGTAGCCATGATAGCCAGACGGCGCGCCCGTTTGAATCAGCGCGCTGCGTCCCAAACGCAATGCCCGTGCCACCAGCCGCGCCATCGTCAAATGGTGGGGCCAGTAGGGCTCCCCCTGCTGCCGCAGGAAAGCACGGAGTTGCTGATGGACTTCGACCTCAATCACAGCTCACCATCTCGTGAAACCGAATGAACTTCATTGTGACATAAACCCAAGCGTGGCTTGATGACTGTTTCACTACCAGAGTGCCCAGAAGATGGCAAAATAGCGGTTCTACCTGCCAATTTTCGGGCTCTTGTTTTCCGTCGAGGGGGGACGAGAGAGGGGCGATCGCTCTGTAGGGCAACCTGTGGGGTAACGGGGCAAGGTAGGGCGCTTTTTGTAAATACGGGTCTTGTAAATACGGGTCTTGTAAACACGGGTCTTGTAAACACGGGTCTTGTAAATACGGGTTTCATGAATATTGGTTCCATGAGTACTGGCTCCATGAATATTGGCATTATTGGTCTTGGCTTGATTGGCGGCTCCATGGCGCTGGATCTGAAGCAGGCGGGCACCCATCGCATTTTGGGCGTTAGCCGTCAGCAGACTACCTGTGAGCAGGCGATCGCCCGTGGTGTGGTAGACGAAGCCAGCACCGATTTGTCGCTGATGGCGGCGGCAGATGTGGTCATTCTCTGCACCCCGCTGAGCGCCATCAACGCCACTGTGACCCAGTTGATTCCCCATTTAGCGGCCGATACTATCCTCACCGATGTTGGCTCGGTTAAAGCCCCGGTGGTGGACGCGATCGCCCCCCAGTGGCCCAACTTCATCGGCGGGCACCCGATGGCAGGTACCTCTGAAAGCGGGCTAGATGCCGCGCAGCGCCATCTGTTTGTCGATCGGGCCTATGTGCTAACGCCCATCGACTCAACCCCTGCCGCTGCGGTGGAGACGGTGGCAGACATTGCGCGATCGCTCCAAGCCGTTGTCTATCAATGCTCGCCCCAAACCCACGACCAAGCCGTAGCCTGGATTTCCCATTTGCCGGTGATGGTCAGCGCCAGCCTGATTGCCGCCTGCCTGCACGAACCCGATCCCGTTGTGCTCGACATGTCCAAAAAATTTGCCAGCTCTGGCTTTCGCGATACCAGTCGGGTGGGGGGTGGCAACCCAGAGCTAGGGCTGATGATGGCCCGCTACAATAGCGCTCAGCTATTGCGATCGCTCCACGCCTACCGCGATCAGCTCGATCAGGTGATCCACACCGTTGAGCAAGAAGACTGGCGATCGCTCCACGCCCTGCTAGAGCAAACCCATAGCGCCCGCCCGCCCTTTGTAGAATAAATTCTTGGACAGAATAAAATGATTGGGTGGAATTAATCGTTAGGCAAATTAAATGATGCGCGAATAAGGCTGGGCAGAATAAAGGGCAAACCCTGCAAACCGTGCTTACAGAAACCCACGCTTACAGAAACAAGCAATTCTACGGTCGAACCCTCACTCCTAAATCCTTACAATTAAGTTAATTCAGGTGTAAACACAGGGTTAGTGTTCTTGGCGCGTCTTGGTGAGGGTACTCATTGTCTATCTAAAGACCTCCACAAGAGCTAACGACCTGCGTGCAGTCAAGGTTTCTTTCTGGTTGCTTTAGATACCTCCGATCGAACAATAGCTACAGGTTTGGTGCATCGCTGAGGATGATCTGGAGGGTGATCTAAGGATTATCCTAGATAGTCTAAATACTTAAGTTTGATGACTAAAGTTTACGGATGGCACGCAGTTTCCTTGAAGAAGAATGTGGTGTGCCGAGCAAAATTCAAATCGGCTTCGCTGTGGATCGATTAGACACTGTAAGCGATGCTTGAACGCTGCTGTGGGTTGGCAAATTAGATGTGATTTTCATCCCCACAGGATGAATAATGAAGCTATGAATCATGAGAGGTTGCCGCGGGCACAATTGAACTAAGACACGGAACGAAGACACATTTGCGAACGGCTTTTTTAGATTCTCTTCATTTGATAGGCAACTTTGCCATGCCAGCTAACGTAGACTCACGATTAGACATGCTCTCAGGCGATAAGGACTTATCTGTGTCTTATTCGGAATCTGTAATTGGCGCTGCCATTTTTGATCTCAGTGGCTTGCCCAAAGAATATTTCACAACGGCCGAGAGCAATGATGTGAGTTGGGTTCAGACAATTTTTCAAGCTCTTGGGTTGCAGTCCCTGCTCATTTCTTCGTTGCGACTCGAAGGCTTTCGACATGCGATCGTGCATGGCTCTGAATATCAGGCCATCGTGGTTCGCCAAAAGTCGCGCTACACGGCATTGCTAATTCGCAAAGACGCACTAAATCTGATTTCTGAGGGTTTTATTCAGTGGACCCAGGACTTTGAGCCAACGGCTTTACGTTCCCATCCGCAGTTTAATAGCCTTTAAGTTTAATAGCCTCTCAGGTGATGAGCGCAATTGAATCGGGCTTAAGCGCTCAGGAGCCTATCCGAACCGGTTTCATCCTTGCCGTAATCAGGATTGCCATAAACAAAACCAGGATGAGCATTGCTCATCCTGGTTTTACACTGTCCACTTTTAGCCACCTTCAAGCCGCTTTTAAGTATGTTCAAGCCTGTTTCAAGCTACCTGCAACGTACTTTTGAGCGACAGCTCCGATTGCGATTTGGCTCGTTTGAATCTGTGGCTTGTAATTTCGGTAAAGATAATTTGCCAAATAATCTGCAAGAGGAATAATTTGACCACTCTAATCGGTTATTCTTCGCGGGTTTCGCTGCTCGATCCCGGTGACGAGCGATATAGCGCATCAAGCTGCTCGCGGGCATCTTCTACGCTAATCGAACGCATAATCAAGAATGGTTCGTTAACCATGTTGCCAAACTCGTCGAGTAGTTCGGGATGGGGCGCATATTGAGGATTGTTAGAGCGATCGCCAGAGCGGGGTGATTTCTGAGTGCCATAGCCGCGCTGCGATTCGATTCCTAGGGTCATCAAATTGCGGATTAGGTTGCCGACTGCGAGAAAGGCCAGAATCGTAAAAGCCAGAATATAAATCAGATGTAGCATTTTAATATCTCCGAACCGGATATCGCATTGATGGTGGCTAAAGCGGCGCTAGGGCTAGTTCTTGCTGAGAAGGATGTTGCCCGTGGTGGTGGGTAACATCGGTGATATCGCTGCGTTGTCGCTCGATCACTCAGATGGCCGTACGGCTGCGGCTAGATGAATAGGCGCGGGTGGATAAAGCGGATGTTTGATAAAACTGCTAACGGATAGATCCAGATGTCATCAGATATCAATAGTCTCTCAGATTTTCAACGTTCAGGCTACGTGCAGTACTAATGGCTATCAGGGAGTGTTGACGGAAAATCTCATTTGCTATCTCGTTTGGAGCTGATCTACAGCCGTGGAGTTAATAAACCCATAGCGCCGCAGCTTTTTTGAGGGCAAATGTGGGGGCAAATAACTTAGCCGTGTGGCTCGCTGTCGCGGGGCGACTCTAATCGGGAACGAATCGCAACCTGCCAACATTCAGTCACTAGGTTATGCCAAGGCATTAAGATTTTGCTTTCGATGCCCACCTGCCCACCTGTTGCCCGCACTAAAAGCTGAGTGGTGGTTACCTCTTGCTGGGCCTGCTTGACCCGATCGAGGAGGTGGGACTGCTGGTCGACGGTCAAAAAATGAATCTTTTGCCCCTCAAGCAGCGATCGCGATCGCCCAAACCAATATTGAAAATCGTCCAAAAGCGGTTCTAGCAGGTCTTTGAGTAACTCTGATTCGGAAGGATTAGAGCCAAACATTTGCAGAGTATTTTAAATAAAATTCTATTCTCTAGAATCTTAACGCAATTTACGTTTCGCAACAAATTTCCCAGAATCGAAAAATGACTCTCTTTGGGGCGATCGGGTGGGTGTGTTGCTTGGGAAAACCCCCCGCCCTTATGCTAGGAGTGGGATGAAACAGTACTTTAAGATGCTTGAGGAATTGTGTTGCGTTTAGTCAGACAAGTTATGGTTTCCTCACGGTACCTGAGTCAAGTGCTAGGCGCACAGGCTTGGGGCTGTGGGAAGGTGAGAGCAAGTCAGCCATTTTATGGGCGATCGCTGTTTTCCAAGCTTTGTGTAGCGGTGCTGGTGGCGATCGCCTGTTTTAACCTCGTCATGTCTCCGGCGATCGCTGGGCTGACTGATGATCACTACGACGGCAGCATTTTTCCACTCTATGCTGGGAACGGTTCCCTGGTGCCGCCAAAGGTTTCCCTCTCCGAGTCCTTTAAGCGAGATAATCCGACCCTGCTGTTCTTTTATTTAGACGACAGCAGCGATTGCAAGCAATATTCGTCTGTGATTTCTCAGCTCGATGGCTTGTATGGTTGGGCCGCCGATTTTATTGCGCTCAGCGCTGACGCAATCGATCTAGATGTGGCGGATGATCCGACGCAGCCTGGATTTTATTACAAGGGAATAGTGCCCCACGTGATTGTCTTTGATAAGGCGGGCAACGTGGTTCTCGACCGCACTGATGCACCGTCCTTTGAAACCATCGATGATACGTTGCGAGAGCTGTTTAATCTGCTGCCCCGCACCGAGTCGGTAGAGTTGAAGCGGCGACCAATCAACGAAATCAACGGTGAGCTAGTGAGCCCCTAAATTTGACGGGCGAAAGCATGGCCTCAGCAGGATGCGGGGCAAAACTGCACGAAAAAGGGTTCCTGATGGAACCCTTTTTCGTGCAGTTTTGCAGATCTTGACTGCAGATCTTGATTGCAGATCTTGATTGCGGAGTTTGAACAAGTGTTTATGACCAAGTGTTTATGAGCAAGTGTTTTAATCCAAACTTGGCTTCTGTCGAGTTGGCGCACACATGCCAATGGCTGTTACCTCGGTTTTTTGGTGAATCTGACCCATCTCAGCACGCTGACTAATAGTGACGGCGTTCTTCAGGGCGGAATGCACGAATCCAGCACTTCTCTAGGTGCCGAACCTGGTAGCTTTGCCAAAAACGTTTGGGATGAAGAATTGCAGGTGTTCCAGGCTCAAACAAGGGTTGCTGGAGGTATTGCCAGATGGGGAATAGGAAGGTGTGAGGTTTGGGATTCATGGCAGCACGATGAGTTCATCAAGGTAGGTGAGAGCACCCCATTGCCGACTATCTGGGATCGACTAGCGCTGTTCAATAAAAGGGCGTGACCTAGGCGTATCCTCGATTGGGGCAGCTTGGGTGTGAAGAGCAAGAGTTATTTATGGCTTCAACTTAAGATTGCCCAAATCCGCACTAAAATCTCCCACTCATGCTCCACTTCAAATCGCATTTTGTGTCGAATGTTACGGTTTCATGACCGCTATCGTGCTGTCTCAATGTGGTCACGCATCAGTCTGCCTTGGGAAGCTAATGCGGCTTAAAAAAACTGCCGTTTGAGGGAGGGCATCAACGCCCGGTCAAACGGCAACTTTGAAGTTTATTCAGTTTTCAGAACTCTATCGGCTGATAGAAACCGAATTAATGGAGCTGACGGGAGTCGAACCCGTGTCCGCCTTGACTATTAATACATCATTCATTCACAGGTTTAGCTTCTCTAGTCCTCGAAGCGGGAACCGTCCATTATCCCGGACGGTGGGATTCTCTGGTATTTTCTTAGCTAGACAGCTAACCAGAGGTAACTATCTAGAGCATCCGTTGGGGTTAGTTTCTACAGTCCTTAACGGAGTCGAACCGTAGACACTCGATCCTAATTTAGAAAAATTAGGCTACGGCAACTGCCTTACGAGCGAAACGGACAATGTTGTTTTCCGCATTTACTTTTTTTTGAGCCCTTGATTTGCGAGAGTTGACTCGCTCTCGACCTGCATCACAATGTAACGTTCACCAACACGTCGAAACCGTTACAGCCCCAAGATTGGTACATTACTGTCTATCTAGTATAGCGAATCTGTAGGAAGTGGGGGAATAGGGTGGGCAAATTGGTGATGAATCGCAATATGGGCAAATAGTTTCCCTGCCTTGGGGCAACCTCCTATAATCATTGGCCTGTAGCTTCATAGCCCCCGCTTTTATCCCCTATGTCTTTTGCCAAGCGCTTTTCTGCGGGACGATTTGACGTTAGCCGATGGCTGATTGGACTGGCGGCATTGGTTGTAGTGCTGGATGTGGCGACGTTTTTGGCGGCGGAGGGGCTGTGGTTCCAGGGGGTGGGCTATGAGCATAGCTTTGTGGTGCGCGTGCTGGTGCAGGGTAGCCTGGGGCTATTGACGACCGTTGGCAGTGCGCTGTTTTTGCTTTTCAATCTGCGGCTTGCCGGGCAGCGGGCGTGGACGGATGACCTTCCTGATCGGCAGAAGGGCATCTGGCCTGGACGGTTGGGGCTGTCGCTATTGCTGCCGCTGGTGCTGCTGTTGGCCGTGTTGGTCTGTGTGATGGTGTGGTCTCACGGGCAGCTTGCGGTGAGTCGCTGGCAGCCTAGTTTTGGGGTGAGCAGTAGC
>DATNOW010000075.1:0-3206 GCA_036703515.1 Chroococcidiopsis sp. | reverse complement strand
TCTTCACGATGGTGCGAGGAGAATCATGACTGTGACATTGCATCCAGGGTTTCGCGATCGCGTCCACGACGCCCAGCGCACGTTTCGAACGCTGCTCGATGCCTTGGCCCATCCGGGGCAGGTGGGACAGATCGGGCCTCGCTTGACACCGCCACCGGGTTTGGGGAGCGGCTGCGCGGCCGCCTGTTTGACCCTGCTCGACTTAGAAACGCGGCTTTGGCTAGAGCCAGGTTTAGGCGCAGAACCAGGTTTAGATACAGAAATCGCCGCCTGGCTGGTGTTTCATACCGGCTGTCGAATGGTGCGATCGCCCGCTCAAGCCGACTTTGCCGTGATGGGGGGGCAGGGCGAATGTCCCGACCTAGACGCCTTCTGCTGGGGCACAGCAGACTACCCCGAAGCCTCGACCACGGTGCTGCTCCAAGTAGCTGGGCTGAGTGGCGGTGAGCCCATAGTATTGCGCGGCCCCGGCATTAAAACCGAGCAGGCGATCGCCCCCCAGGTGCCTCAAGGCTTTTGGGAACAGTGGGTGGCCAACCATCGCGCCTACCCAATGGGGATCGATGTGTTTTTGTTTGCGGACGATCAGGTCATGGGCTTACCGCGCACCGCAGCGGCGTTTTCCAGCAGGGCTGCTGAGCCTCAGTCTGCTTAGGATCGCGGGTCAAATAATTCCTATCAGTCAAGTTCTCTGTAGGGGCGCACCGCTGTGCGCCCTTACCCAAGAATTCCAGGTTATTAAATTCATGATCCTTAGAGTTCGGCGCACCGCGCAATTAGCCCCATTCAACCAGGGCGCATCATGGCATACGTAGCAGTCAAGGGAGGAGAACAGGCGATTCAGCAGGCGGAGGCGTTGCTGAAAGCCCGGCGCAGGGGCGATCCCGCAGTGCCAGAGCTAACGATTGAGCAAATCAAGCAGCAGATGGCGCTGGCCGTAAACCGCGTTATGTGCGAAGGCAGCTTGTATGATCCCGACCTAGCGGCACTGGCGATCAAGCAGTCGTGGGGCGATTTGGTCGAGGCGATCTTTTTGGTGCGCGCCTATCGCACGACCCTGCCCCGGCTCTATTACACGCAGCCCCTTGATACCAGCCAGATGCGCCTACAGCGCAGGATTTCGTCGATTTTTAAGGACGTTCCCGGTGGGCAGCAGCTCGGCCCGACCTTTGACTACGTCCATCGCCTGCTGGATTTTAAGCTGGCGGCCGAGGGCAATGGGTTTGTCGCGCCAGAGGCCGAACCGATTCAGGAGCCTGTGCCGTCGGTAATCGATACCCTGGGGCGGGAGGGCTTGATCCAGCCAGAGGGCGATCGCCCCTTCCCGGTTTCCCCACCTAATTCCCAGCCCGATCCCCAGTCTGATCCCCAGCTCGATTCCCAGTCTGAGTCGACGCCGGAAAGTGCTGACCTGGCTAGCACAGAGCCAGCGACCCCCTTTGACCTCACCCGCCAGCCTCTCACCCTGCCGAGCGATCGCGATGCCCGCCTGCAAAATTTGACCCGCGCCGATGAGGGCTTTTTGCTGGGGTTGGCCTATTCCACCCAGCGCGGCTATGGGCGAAACCATCCCTTTGCAGGCGAAATCCGGGTGGGGGACGTGGAGGTGGTGATTTGCCCCGATGAGCTGGGGTTTGAAGTGGCGATCGCCGATATCACTGTCACCGAGGTGCAAATGGTGAACCAGTTTAAGGGCACCCAGGCAGCGCCGCCCCAGTTTACGCGGGGCTATGGGCTCACCTTTGGCTACAACGAACGCAAGGCGATGGCGATGGCCTTGGTCGATCGCGCCCTGCGGGCCGATGAGTTTGGTGAAGATGCTGTCAGCCCCGCCCAAGACCAAGAGTTTGTCTTGTCGCATTCTGACAATGTAGAAGCGCAGGGGTTTGTGCAACACCTGAAATTGCCCCACTATATCGATTTTCAGGCAGAGCTAAGTCTCGTGCGAAAGTTGCGCCATGAGTATGAACAGGGGCGATCGCCCCAAGGCTCGACGCCCCCGCAGAAAGACCTCGGAGGTTTTTAGAAACCTCCGAGGTCTGCCCCCCCTTATCCCCTTCCTTCCCATGAAAACTTCGACCACCTCTTCAGGTTTTAACTTTGCCTATTTAGATGAGCAAACCAAGCGATCGCTGCGGCGGGCGTTGCTCAAAGCGGTGGCGATTCCTGGGCACCAGATTCCGTTTAGCTCGCGGGAAATGCCGATGTCCTATGGCTGGGGGACGGGCGGAATCCAGGTGACGGCAGCGGTGATCGGCCAAGACGATGTGCTCAAGGTGATCGATCAAGGGGCAGACGATACGACAAATGCAGTTAATATTCGTCGCTTTTTTCAGACTGTTTGTAGCGTCAAGACGACGGAACGCACCCGTGAGGCGACGCTGATCCAGACTCGCCATCGCATCCCCGAAACACCGCTGGCGGAGGGGCAAATCATGGTTTATCAAGTGCCGATCCCCGAGCCGCTGCGCTGGATTGAGCCCTCGGAGGTAGAAACTCGCAAAATGCACGCCCTAGAGGAATATGGCTCGATGTATGTGCGGCTGTATGAAGACATCACCCAGTTTGGCCAGATCGCCACGGCCTATGACTACCCCGTGATTGTGCACGATCGCTACATGATGCGCCCTAGCCCGATCCCCCGGTTTGATAACCCCAAACTAGACAGAAGCCCAGCTCTGCAATTATTTGGAGCCGGGCGCGAAAAGCGGATCTATGCCGTGCCGCCCTATACCCGCGTCCGCAGTCTCGATTTTGAGGATCATCCATTCACTGTCGAAACCTGGGATCACGCCTGCGAGTTTTGCGGTGCCACCGATAGCTACCTCAATGAAGTGGTGATCAGCGACCAAGGCGATCGCCTCTGGATTTGTTCAGATACCGACTACTGCCAACAGCGCCAGCAGGCTAATCAAAGCGATCCCCAAAGCGATCCCCAAAGCAATTTTCCTTCACCCGCCCGCCCACCTGCCCTTCCTGCTCCCTAAAGTCCAAACTCCCACTGGCAAGCAGGCAAGATGCCTGCACCAAGCCCCCTTTTACCCTTTACCCTTCACCCTTTTACCCTCTCCCTCACCCCGGTTGGTGAGCCTGTCGAACCACTCCCACCCTCCCAACTCCCACCCTCCCCAGTGAGCGCCGCCGAACCACCCCCTCTGCGGCTATATTTCACCGTAGAAGACACCGGCCCCGGCATTGCCCCCAAC
>DATNOW010000074.1:0-5154 GCA_036703515.1 Chroococcidiopsis sp. | reverse complement strand
ACATTGATTGACGTTATAGACAGTGGCTTTGAAGCAGTAATCTGGCGAGGTCGTTGCCGTACAGTCTCGCAGCAAAATACAGTCATAGCCCAAGAAATTAGCATCTTGTAAGGTTGCCATGACGCACTGATCGGCATTGACTCCGCAAAACAGCAGAGTCGTCTTGCCCAAATTGCGCAAAATGCTGTCGAGGGGCGTGTCCCAAAAGCCGCTCATGCGATATTTATCGACGCGAATATCGTCTGGTAAAGGAGTAAGCTCATCCACGACAGCGGCCGCCCAACTGCCTGCAATCAGCACAGGTGCGCCGTTTTTAGGCAGGGGATCGCCCAATCCTACTCCCTCTCCGGTGGGGTTATAGACATGGCGCGAGCCCGCGCTGATATTCATCAAGTCGGGGCGATTGCCCCAGTTTATCCAAATCACTGGTATGTCGATCTGCCGCAGTGCCGGCACTAAGGTTTTGAGCGGATCGATGGGGGCACGGGCCGGTGTGACATCCACGCCAATATGGGACAGCCAGCCATCGGGATGGCAAAAATCATTTTGCATGTCGATCACCAACAGTGCGGTTTTGGCTAAATCAAGCCGCAGAGTTTTGGTATCGGTTGGCAGGGTAATAGGGCGCGCGGGTAGTTCTGGGCGGGTGATATCCGCCGTTTCGGCATCGACATACCAAGCGGTCGGGGGTACACCAAGGGTTTTGAGCGATCGCTTCATAAAATTTCAAGACTGAGAAAACAGACTCAACGCTGGAGTACTACTGCTGTCGTAAGGCAAAACCAGCAACGGTGCAGTATTGAACGGCACACTCATAGGGCTAAGCCCTGGGGCTGGACTGGGGCTGGACTGGGGCTGGACTGGTCTGGGGAAGAGTTAAATTACCACACTCAAATGACCGGATGATTCTATAAATCCTCTCCAGCCTCTAGGGAACTGCCGCAAAGCCTGAAGAGTTCCGGTATTTTCTAGCAAGCGTCGCCTCTACGACGATCGTTAAGATAAATTCAGTATTTCGTGGCTTTATGGCATCCCGGCTCACCAAATTTGTCAACCGTTTTTCCCTCCAGACTGTTCTCACCGTCCCCTTTGTTGTCCAAGTGATTGCGGTTGTCGGCATTGTTGGCTACCTATCGTTTAAAAACGGGCAGGAGACGGTCAACGCCCTCGCCTCTCAAGTGCGAAATGAGCTGACGGCTCGGATTTTGCAGCAGCTTGAGGCGACGATTGAGCGCCCCTACGTGATCAACCAAATCAATGCTAACTCTCTGCTGCAGGGTGACTTAAATGTATCGACAGGCCAGGGTGAACATCAGCTTTGGCAGCAGGCTAAAGTATTTCCGTCGACCAACCTGATCTATTGCGCTACGGAGGCTGATGGGGCATTTTTGGGGGTTGGGCGTTCTAAGGGTGGCGTTGGCGACAGTCTCCAAATTCAGATTGCCAGCCCGACGACCAATCGCTACATGCAGTACTACGAAGCCGATGCCACCGGACGACGTTCTTTTTTGCGCAGTAAGGGAAACCGCCCCTATGATCCCCGCATTCGCCCGTGGTATGAAGCTGCTGTGCTGGCCAGCGCCCCGACCTGGAGTGAGGTGTATCTCGACTTTGACGCGCTGCTGCCGGTGATCACGGCCAATACGCCCGTGTATGACTCTACCAACGGGCAATTGCTGGGCGTTTGTGCAACAGACATTATTTTGTCGGAAGAGTTAAACGACTTTTTGCGCAAGCTGCAAATTAGTAAATCGGGGATAGCTTTCATCATGGAGCCGTCGGGGCTGTTGATTGCAAGCTCGACCCTCGACCCGATTACTGTGGGCAGCGGCGACCAAACGCAGCGACTGCTGGCCAGCGATAGCGACAATGCCTTGATTCGAGGCAGCGTCCAACATTTAGTCGATACCTATCACAGCCTGAACCAGGTCAAGTCTGCGCAAATTAGCTTTGAGCGAGAGGGCGCGCAGCATTATCTGGATGTCACGCGTTTTGAGGATGCCCACGGGCTCGACTGGATTGTGGTGCTGGTGGTGCCTGAAGTGGATTTCATGGAGCAGATTAATCGCAATACGCAGAATACGATGCTGCTGTGCGTAGTGGCGCTGCTGGTCACGATTGGGATTGGGCTGATGATTACGCGATGGTTAACGCAGCCGCTGCTCTATCTGAGTGCCACGGCCCGAGATATTGCCAATGGTGAATGGAACCGCACGATTGAGCTACAGCGCGCTGATGTGATTGGGGATCTGTCGCGATCGCTGGCTACTATGGCCAATCAGCTGCAAGAGTCGTTTGTGCTGCTCGAACAGCGGATTGAAGAACGGACGACGGAGTTGATCCAACTCAACCAAGAGCTCCAGCGTTTGGCCCATATTGATAGCCTGACCCAGGCGGCTAATCGTCGTTATTTTGATTATTATTTAGAAAAGGAATGGCGACGGCTGGCCAGGGATCAGCAGCCGCTGACGTTGATCCTGTGCGATGTCGATTATTTCAAGCAATATAACGATACCTATGGGCATCAGGCTGGCGATCGCTGCCTTCAGCAAATTTCCCAAGTTTTAAGCCAGGCGGCCCGACGCCCGGCCGATTTGGTGGCGCGCTATGGCGGTGAAGAATTTGCCATTGTGCTATCGAATACCAGCGTAGCCGGGGGGATTCATTTAGCGGAGACGATTCACACCCTGCTGCGATCGCTCCATATTCCCCATCGCACCTCTCATGTCAGCTATGTCACAGTCAGCATGGGCATTGCCAGCATTATTCCCCATGCCGACAGCACCCCCCAAGAGCTGATAGCCGCCACCGACTGTGCCCTCTATGCCGCCAAATCTAAGGGGCGCGATCGCTACTGCATCAGTCCCGGCTAGCCCCCCACCCCACCGAGATACCTTCCCCCAGGCTGGTTCTAAGGAATGAAAATGGAATAAGATGGCACGTTGAGCAGGGGCAGGTTTTGCCCAGATCCCTGGGGGCAGAGTCCATTTATCGGCTAAACCCGCCCGTCCAGTGTGCGGTTTTATTTAATTCATGATCCTCTCAATTCATGATCCTCAGCTTGATGGCTAGGGTCGTATCTTGAGTCTGCGTATCTTGAGTGTGCATGTATAAAATTTACGTATGTTCTCCGTGGGGACATATAAAAATTACTTAAATTTTCATCTCACCTATTCGGATCTGTAAAATTGCTGGCGTAACGTGTAGGCACAGTCTGTTAGTCCGCGGTGTTGCCATGAAATCCCCAATTTCGGTGATCATTCTCTCCTACAATCGCAAAGCCTATCTGGGTACTGCGATCGAGAGTGTTTTAGCCCAAACCTATCCACACTTTGAGCTATTGATTTGGGACGATGGCTCGACTGACGGCTCTTTGGAGCTAGCCCATCGCTACGCCGAGCGCGACGCGCGAGTGCGGGTGGTGTCGGCTCCCCACAGCGGCGTCATCAAGGCCCGCCAGCAGGCGATCGCCCAGACTCGCTACGAATATCTGGGCTGGGTTGACAGCGACGATTGGCTTGCGCCCACGGCCCTAGCAGAAACCATGGCCGTGCTCGATGCGCACCCAGAGGTGGGCTTGGTCTATACCGATCACGTGCAGATTGATCAAGCCGGTCACGTCCTAGGACGGGGGCGCAACAGCCAGATCCCCTATTCTCAGGCGGGGATGCTGGTCGATTTTCTGACCTTCCATTTTCGCCTGCTGCGGCGATCGCTCTACGACCAAGTGGGTGGCCTCGATGCAGTGGCCGGCGCAGCCGACGACTATGACCTCTGCCTCAAACTGTCAGAGATCACCCAGGTGCATCACCTGCGCCAACCGCTCTATCACTACCGCATTCACCCCCACAGCCTGTCGCAACAAGACCCCATGGCTCAGGTGCAGTGCTCAAAACAGGCGATTGAGCGGGCTTTAGAGCGGCGTGGATTAAGCGATCGCCTCCAGGTCAAGCTCACCCTCAAGCCGATCGGCCACCAGCAGGTGGTGCAGTTTTCGCTGGTGCGTAAGCGATCGCCCCAGTCTGTCACCCCTATCGCGCCCGTCGCTCTCGTCCCTACCGCTGCCCCCGCTCCCGTCGCCCCAGCACCCCAGCGCGCCGTAGTGCCTGGCCCCTGGCTGACGCCATCCTTCTGGCGCACGGGCGTGTTGCTGGCCGCCACGCTACCGATTACGGGCTTGTTTTCAGCAGCGGCGATCGCCCAATCGGTTAACTCTGCCCACGACCGAGCCGGCACCACCGTCAACCGCAACGGCAACGAATTCAATATCACGGGCGGGCAGCGCAACGGCGGCAACCTGTTCCATAGCTTTGAGCGATTTGGCTTAAACCGCAACGAAGTCGCCAATTTCCTCACCGATGCGCAAGTTCAAAACGTGCTGGGACGCGTCACGGGGGGCGATCCGTCGGTGATTGATGGGCTATTGCGGGTCACCGGCAGCAATGCCAACCTGTTTTTGCTCAATCCCGCTGGCATTTTGTTTGGGGCCAATGCTCGCCTTGACCTGCCGGCTTCGTTTTTGGCGACGACTGCTTCCGGCATCGGGTTTGACAACGGCTGGTTTAGCGCCACTGGCGAGGTCAACTACAGCAGCCTGGCCGGGAACCCCACCTCCTACGCCTTTAGCCTCGCTCAGCCAGGGGCGATCGTCAACGCGGGCGACCTATCGTTGACCGATGGCGCGAGCCTTACCTTGCTGGCCGGCACGGTGGTGAACACGGGCAGCCTCAGCGCACCGGGCGGACAGGTGACGGTCGCCGCAGTGCCCGGTGAAAACCTGGTGCGGCTGAGTCAGCCCGGCAGCTTGCTCAGCCTCGATATCGCGCCCTTGGGAAATAACGGCCCCAATCCGCTGCCGTTTACCGCCCAGGCGCTACCCGAGCTGCTGACGGGCGGCAACTTACCCGATGCCACGGGCTTAATTGTGAATCCCGACGGCACGGTCAGTTTGGCCAGCGGCACGGTGATTCCCACTGGGGCAGGCACGGCGATCGCTTCTGGAACGGTAGATGTGTCCTCACCCAACCGGGGCGGGACAGCGGCGGTGTTGGGCGATCGCGTTGCTCTAGTAGAAGCCAACATTAACGCCACAGGCACCAGCGGCGGCGGCACCCTGCTGATTGGGGGCGATTACCACGGGGGCGGCTCTGTATT
>DATNOW010000073.1:0-6936 GCA_036703515.1 Chroococcidiopsis sp. | reverse complement strand
TGAGCAACTTGGTGAGTATGGCTGGCATTGCTGTTGGGGAGAATCTATTCGCCATGTAGACTTTTGCAATGTTGATGGTTGTCTCTTGCAGGTCAAGAACCGCAGCAACTCAGAAAACAGTTCATCTTCCAGAGTAAGAATTAATCAACCGATTGAAAAGTGGTATAGGGTTGATGCTGGAACAGGTCGCTATCGATGGTCTTATTTCAACGAAAAGTACGGCACAGATCGATTTTCTGAAGAAAATTTTGTTATTTTTGTTCAACAGGTTCTGCTCGACAATCCAAATGCTTTAGCTGTAGAAACGAATAATCCCTGGCAAAACTTATCTGATGCATCAGGCTAAGTTGAGAGACAACTGTTTTTCTGGAGATTCTTTAAGATAACCCAACGTATCAATTGCCCAACTTACATCATCAGTTTTATGGTATCGGGAATAGGGAAAGTCTGGATAAATGATCGGCACTTCACCCCTTAAATGATTCAGCAACATCCTGGCGATCGCTCTTCCTAGAGAACAGGGCACAGCATTTCCAACTTGTCGATATTGATCGAGTAAACGACCTGCGATCATCCAATCTTCTGGAAACTCTTGAATACGCTTGTATTCTTCAATACTCAGCGGTCTATCTTCTTCTGGATGCGCTAAGTCAGTGGCCGGCATCGCTGGATGGGTTACTAACGTTGGAGCAGGCTTATCCCAAGCTAGCCTTCGGTAAAAACCAGTTTTCCCCCCTCCTGCATGATAAGAAGCCCCTAGTGCTTCTTGGTGTAACTCTTCTGGCAGATCCCGCCAATATTGTCCAGGCTTCAGAAGCCTGTAATATTTGAGCCTTTTTTCAGGAAACTTGACAAAATGATGTCCCTCTTTAGGAAGCTCTTCTAGGGCCTCTCGTAATGTCCTCCATTTTGGGAGTCCATATAAGCCTTTTTCTGCATGCGTTGGTGTGAGATAGGGAAGTTTTTCGCCATCGCGACTGCAAGCGATGACAACCCTTTCTCTTTGTTGGGGCGATCCAAAATTAGCAGAATTGTATAAGTTGAAGGAAACGCCATATCCTGCCTCTTTTAGCTTTCGCGTAATAAAGAGCAAAGCGCCTCCTCTCTGTTCATCTTGAGACAGTGGGGGAAAACCCTTCCCTCTCATTTCATGGGGTCGATGTTGCAATGGAGCAGATAATAGTCCTCGAACGTTTTCAATGACTGCAAATCTAGGTTTAAGTTCAGTGATTAAATCAATGAATGTCAAGAAAACATTGCCTCGCTCATCATTGAATCCTTGTCGCTTTCCTGCGCTGCTAAAGGCTTGGCATGGGGGACCGCCAACAATTACATCAATTTCATCCGTTGCACTTAATCCCGCTTTTTCTCGAATTTCTGTTGCTGAATAATCCCTAATATCCCCAATCAGCGCCATGTCCGGTCGATTTGTCTCAATAGTTTTGCGGGCGGCTGGATCAATTTCGCAGGCAAGTAGCACCTTGATGCCTTCCTTTTCTAGCCCCAAGTCTAGCCCCATGCAGCCAGAAAAAAAGCTCAAGGCTTTGAGATCGGGTTTACTGAACGAGCGCCGCCCGTGATCAGGAATGCCTAAACTTACCTCTTCTCCCTTGATGCGGTAATCCTGAACGGACTCTGATGCTACAATCCACCGACTGCTAATCCTCTCACCGCTGATTTCGCCATACCGGAGCAACTGACGAACATACTGCTCTGAGCAGTTTAGGATTTCAGCGGTTTCCTTTACAGAGAGGTATTGGTCAGGCATGATTTCGAGCACGAAACTAAAACTAGGTACCCATGCTACTGCTAAGGCAGTGTAGTTGCAAGCTCTATGTGCCAGTGTGCTTAGACGGATAGATGAGCCGTGGGCTGTGATTGTCTGGCGAGTCTCAAAGCTTCGGGCGATCGCAATAGGCAAATCGCAATAGGCAAATCGCAATAGGCAAACTGTGGTGGGTTCTTCCCGAGTTCTTTACCATTGCTTGTCTATCGTTGAGGAAGTTCGGCGATGACAGCGTTCTACACATTTCATTGACGACATTTCATCGACAACTTTCCGTTAACAACATTCCATCAACCACATTCCATGAAGGAGCAACGCATGCGATTCAAATCTACTTTGCTACTGTGCAGCCTCGGTCTATTTGCACTCGCGGGTTGCGGTCAGCCCCCGACCACTGCGGATGCCGGTAGCCCTAGTTCTAGCCCTGCGGCCTCTACCATGGCCTCTAGCCCCGCTGCGACTGCGAGTACATCAACTGCCACAGTAGCCTATCCTCAGCTATTGGCTGTGGTGACTAAAACGCAGACAGCGGTTGAAACTAAGGATTTTGCTAAAGCGCAACAAGAGTTTGACCAGTTTGAAGGGGTGTGGAGCCAGGTTGAAGACGGCATCAAGGAAAAGTCAGGCGAAAGCTATGATGCCATCGAGCAAGATATGGATAAGGTCGGTGCGGCACTGCGGGCCTCTAACTCTGATGACGCGATCGCAGCGCTGCAAGCCATGGGCGGCCATATCCAAAGCATTCCTCAGGGTTAAGTTATCAGCACCGTCTCGCGCTGAAACTCTGTAATCTTAATTTGCTGCTCAACCCGTATCCCAATCTGCTTCTCAACCTGCTAATGATTGAGAGCCCCCACGGCCCTCAATCATTGGCCTGTGTTGTGTTTGTCTGATTTGTTCGTGGTCTTTTGCCTGACTCGGCCAACATGACCTGACTCCCCATCCTAAGCCACAAAGAAGGAATTATTGACATGAAACGCGCATTTCGCAAATATCACCGGGCGATCGCCCTGATTATGTCACTGCCCATTTTGCTAACCATTTTGACTGGAATGGCGACTACGCTAGTGCGCGAGTGGGGCTTGAGTGCAGGGCTATCGTCCAACTGGCTGCTCAAAATTCATACGGGTGAAATCTTTCACCTAGAGGCTATCTATCCTTTGCTGAATGGGTTTGGGCTGCTGGCGCTATTGGTGACTGGGCTGAGCATGTCGGGCATGTTTAACCAAAAACCGCGCAAAATGGTCAAACATTAGCCGAAAATTCATTAATGTCTAGCCGATTTAGGGCTCGAAGCAGATTTAGGGCTCGTGGTAGCTGGGCAGCGGCTCGATCGGCCCGACTCGGTTGAGCGGCCAATAGCGAACTAGGACGCGGCCAATGATTTTTTCTCGGGGTACAAATCCCCAGACGTGGCTGTCGTTGCTGTTGTTGCGGTTGTCGCCTAAAACGAGATACTGATCGGGCGGAATTTGGGTTGGCTGTAGGGTATAGTCTGCGGCTTCTTTGGTGTAGTTTTCAGACAGCGCTTGCCCATCGACAAACACCTGACCATTTTTGATTTCAATCTGCTCACCCGGTAGCCCAATGACGCGTTTGACTAGGGCATCGCGCATGTTTTGCTGCTCTAGGGCTAGGGGCGGTGCAAATACGATGATGTCACCCCGTTGGGGTGCGCCAAACCGATAGCTGACTTTATCGATGAGTAAGTGATCGTCAATTTCAATCGTGGGCTGCATCGATCCGGTCGGCACAAAACGAGCTTCGGCAATGTAGGTGCGGGTGCCTAGCGCTAAGACAAAACTCAGCGCCAAGGTTTTGAGCGTCTCGACTAGGAGGCTATCGGGTTTGCGAGAAGCGGTGTGAGATGGGGCGTTGTTGGCTGGAGCGTTGTTGGCTGAAGACGGATGCTTGCGATCGGGCATAGCGGCGGTAGGTTTCCGAGGCTGAACTGACGTTGGGCGGGTGGATTTTATCGTGGATTTTATAAAACTAGATTCTGATTGTGTGCAGGCTCTTGTCGGAAAGCTAGACTCAGCCTGCTTTTCCAAAAAACGTGGGCTTTATTAAATTCGCAATTCTTAGATTAACGGGAATCAGCAAAAACTCCCTCTCTATAACGATATAAAAACGATGCATCCGCTGGGTTGGCGATCGCCCAGCAAATGTTATGCTTGGCAATTTTAGTGAAAATAACTATAATTAAAGTCCAAGAGCCTTGATTTTAATCGCCAGGAAGTAATGTAACCGTGCTTACTAGTGTTCTTTCTTACCAAAACTCTGACCGAGTTGCCGATCTGCCGCTTGATTTGTTTGCCGCCATTCAAGACCTCAAGCGATCGCTCAACGCGGTCATCCTGGCCCACTATTATCAAGATCCCGACATTCAAGACATTGCCGACTACATTGGCGACTCTCTGGGGTTGGCCCGCCAAGCGGCCGCCACCGATGCCCAGGTGATTGTGTTTGCCGGGGTGCACTTTATGGCGGAGACGGCCAAAATTCTCAACCCCGACAAGCAGGTGCTGTTGCCCGACCTCAATGCGGGCTGTTCATTGGCCGATAGCTGCCCGCCCGATGCTTTCGCTGCGTTTAAGGCTGCCCACCCCGACCATCTGGTGATTTCCTATATCAACTGCACGGCGGCGATCAAAGCCATGAGTGACATTATCTGCACGAGTTCTAATGCGGTCGATATTGTTCGCCAGATTCCGCTCGATCAGCCGCTGATCTTTGCCCCCGATCGCAACCTGGGGCGCTATGTCATGGAGCAAACGGGGCGCGACATGGTGCTGTGGGATGGAAGCTGCATTGTCCACGAAACCTTTTCAGAAAAGAAAATTGTCCAACTGCAAATGGAACACCCCGACGCCGAGGTGATTGCCCATCCCGAATGCGAACCGCCGGTCTTGCGCCATGCCCACTACATTGGCTCGACCACAGCCCTGCTGAAGTACAGCCTCAGCAGCGATCGCTCTTGCTTTATTGTGGCCACCGAGCCCGGCATCATCCACCAGATGCAAAAGGCCGCCCCCCACAAGCAGTTTATCCCTGCGCCGCCGGTCAACAGCCACTGCGCCTGCAATGAATGCCCCCACATGCGCCTAAATACACTGGAAAAACTCTACTTGGCTATGGCAAACCGCGCGCCCGAAATCACCTTGCCGGATGAGATTTGCCGGGCGTCCCTGCGGCCGCTAGAGCGGATGTTGGCGATGAGTAAAGGGTAGAGAGGGGAAAGGATAAAGGGTGAAGGGGAAGGGCGAAGGGTAGCAAGGTGAGGCCATCTCACCTTGCTATAGGCTCTTCCTGACTATGACAAAATTGAGTTGAAGATTGCATAGGCTGTGCCGTTGCCGCTGTTGGGTGCCCCCAGCAGCAATCCTGCACTGCCGTTAAAGTTGCCTGACCCGACCGAGAACCCCGTTAGGCTGTTGGCCGTAATGCCTGTAATCGTCAGACCATTGCTGCCGTTGAGGCTGGCCAAGCTGATGCTCGCGGCAAAGCTGCTGCTGCTGCCGTAGACCACATAGGCTTCACCCGAGCTAGTGCCGCTGGGATCGGCGTAGGGTGCGCCAATCAGTAGATCATCAATGCCGTCTTTATTGAAGTCGCCAGCGCTGCTGATGGCCAGCCCGGTGAGGTCGTCGGCATCGATGCCCGTCAGCCGGAAGCCGTTGCTGCCGTTCAGGCTCGATAGGTTCAAACTAGACGAGAATCCGCCCGTTTTACCAAACACGACGTAAACGGCACCGGCATTGGGGTTAGATGGGTCTGCATAGGGAGAGGCGATCGCAATGTCATCAATGCCGTCGTTGTTCATATCACCGATGCTCGTCACGGCCAGCCCAGCATTGTCGTTGGCCGCTACGCCATTGATTCTGAAACCATTACTGCCATTGAGCGCCCCGAGATCAGACAGCCCAGAGGTCTTTAGCCCAGCGCTACCAAACACCACATAGGCTTGACCCGAGTTGCTGCCGTTGGGGTCAGCGCCCGTTGCGCCAATGATAAAGTCGTCCCTACCGTCATTGTTGAGATCGCCAGCGCCGCTAAGTGAATAGCCCAGGCTGTCGCCTGCCACTAACCCCGACAGGCGGAAGCCCGTGGCATTTCCCCCCGTAGTTGGCAACGATGACAGGTTGAGGCTAGAGCTAAACCCGCCCCGTTTGCCAAACAAAACGTAGACCTGCCCAGCATTGCTGCGGGCACTGGGGTCTGACCCTACCGCGCTGATAGCAATGTCGTCAAACCCGTCACCATCAATATCGCCAATGCCGCTGACGCTGTGCCCGGCGTTGTCATACTGCTTCTCGCCGTTGATGCGGAAGCCATTCGTGCCGTTGAGGGTAGAGAGGTTGACACTAGAGGTAAACCCGCCCGCTTGACCAAAAATGACGTAGGCTTGCCCCGAGTCGCTCTTGCCGTTGGCATCGGCCGTCCGCGCCCCCAAGATCAGGTCATCAAAGCCATCGCCGTTGATGTCGCCCGCGCTTTGCCCCGCGAAACCGTTGCCGTCAAAGCGGGCGATGCCTTCAAGCCGGAAGCCGTTGCTGCCATTGAGGGACGATAGCGAAGTGGGATAGGTGCCTGTGGCGTTGCCAAAGATCACGTAGGCTTCACCGGCATCGGTGCGGCCGCTGGGGTCAGCCTTGCGAGCCGAAATCAAGATGTCGTCAAAGCCGTCGTTGTTGAGATCGCCAGCATTGCTGGCCACCCCCCCGGCAAAGTCGCCCGTAGCACGACCGTTAAATACAACCCCGTCGCCATCGGTCAAAATTTGACTAAGGCTAAAGGAGGCTTGAGCCGTGTCGTCATTGGTGAGGGTGCCTGTGGCTGTGTTGGTTCCTAAGACTGCGTTGACTGCGCTATTGAGTTGAACGGTGAAGGTTTCGTCCCCTTCAACGGTGGTGTCGCCGTTGACCAATACGGTAATGGTTTGGGTCAGCGGGTCACCGGGGTTAAAGACCAGCGCCCCGTCGTTATCGACATAGTCGCTGCCTGCCGTTGCCGTGCCGTTGTTGGTGCTGTAGTTGACGGTGATGGGGGAAGCGCTGGCGTTAGACAGCGTCACGGTATAAACGTAGGCGGTGGTGCCGCTGTTGCCCTCTAGCTGGGTAATGCTGGCGGGGCTGATGGAAACAGTGGGA
>DATNOW010000072.1:0-6418 GCA_036703515.1 Chroococcidiopsis sp. | reverse complement strand
GGGGGCGGCTTGGGGCAACTGCTGACGGCGATCGCCGGTAGCTCTAGCTATTTTTGGGGCGGCGTGATTTCCTACGACAATTCGGTCAAGGTCAACCTTTTGGGGGTGAATCCCGACGACTTGGCCCAGCAGGGAGCTGTCAGCGCCGTGGTGGCCGAGCAGATGGCCGCCGGGGTGCGATCGCGGCTCAACACCACGTGGGGGCTGAGCATCACCGGCATCGCTGGCCCCGATGGCGGCAGCGACACCAAACCTGTGGGCTTGGTCTACATTGGCATTGCCGGCCCCGATCAGTTCCTCACCAGCCGCATGTATCGGTTTGGGGCCGAACGCAGCCGCGACTTTATCCGCTGGCTGAGCATGTCTAGCGCCCTCGATCTGCTCAGGCGACGGCTCTTGGGCTACAGCTAACGGCAAAATCCTCAAGGCTGCTCTGGTAAGTCATTCCAGCGATCGCCCCCGAGATGAGCCTCAATGTCTGTGCTCGACAGCGGCCGCGAAAACAAATAGCCCTGCCCAAATTCGCAGCCTAGCGGCTGGAGCCACTGCATCTGCTGGGTGGTTTCGATACCCTCGGCCACTACCGCCAACCCCAGCTGATCGCTGAGGGTAATGATCGTGTTGACCACTTGATAGTTGCGGTTGGCGATCGCCATTTGGTTGACAAAGGAGCGATCAATTTTGAGATAGTCGGCCGGCAGCCGATGCAGGTAGTTGAGCGACGAATAGCCGGTGCCAAAATCATCGATGCTGATCTTGATCTGGCGCTCGCGCAACGCTTTGAGCAGCGCAATCGTTTTGCCAATATCCTCGACCAGCATGCTTTCTGTGATTTCGAGGGTGAGGCTGTCGCCCGTCACACCCGCGTCGGCCAAGGCGCGATCGATCGAGTCGAGCAAGTTGGCGTTGCGCAGATCCTGCGCCGACAGGTTAACGCTGACCCGCAGTGACGCCAAATCGGGAAACTGCGCTTTCCAACTTGCCATCTGTTTGCAGGCGCTGCACAGCACCCAGCTGTCGAGGGGAACAATCAACCCCGTTTCTTCGGCAATCGGCACAAAATCGGCCGGCGATACAAAGCCACGGGTCGGATGTTGCCAGCGCACGAGAGCCTCAAAGCCCACCAAGCGCTGCTGCACAGCGCTATCAATTGACTCAGTGATATTGATAATGGGTTGATAATAAACCACAAACTCCTGCTGCTCGATCGCCTGCCGCAGGTCGCTTTCGAGGGTCAGTCGGTTGAGAGCTTGGGCGTGCATTTTGGCATCAAACACCTGGTAGGTATTGGAGCCGTTGGCCTTGGCCCGATACATGGCGATATCGGCATCTCGAATCAGGTCAGACGGCTCTTTGTAGCTGCGATCGCCGAAGACGATACCAATGCTGACCCCGACAAAAAGCTGATAGCCGTTGAGCAAAAGCGGCGTTTGAAAATCGCTCAAGATCCGCTCTACCACTTGCAAAACATCGGCGTGGCTGAGATCTGACTCTAGCAAAATGACAAACTCATCGCCGCCAAATCGGGTGACGAGATCGGTTTTGCGCAGATAGGTTTTGAGCTGCTGCGCAATCACGCTGAGCAGCCGATCCCCGACCAAATGCCCCAGGCTATCGTTGATCACTTTAAAGCGATCGAGATCGAGAAATAAGACGGCATAGTCGGAGGTCGCATCGGCGTGAGAACGGGCGATCGCCTCTTCAATCCGCTGCAACAAAAGCGTCCGATTGGGTAAATCGGTGAGGGGATCATGCAGCGCATTGTGCTGAATGATTGCATTTTGCGCATTGAGCGTGGCGGTGCGCACCGCGACTTCATTTTCTAACTCAGCGTTATACTCCGTCAGCAGCTTCATCTTTTCAGACTCAAGCGCCGCCTGCCGTTCTAACGACGCCTGCAGTTCGTCATACTGCCGCCGAATCCGCAGCATCGACTGCACTCGCGCCCGTAGCTCAATCGCGTTGACCGGCTTGCCCACAAAGTCATCTGCCCCGGCCTCCAAACAGCGGGCCAGATCGGCCTTCGCTGTCAGCGCCGTCACCATGATGATGGGCGTAGACTTCCACTGCGGCATCGCCTTGATCTGCCGGCACACCTGGATGCCATCGATCCCCGGCATCATCACATCCAGCAAAATCAGATGGGGCTTAAAGGTATCGAGAAACGCGATCGCCTCATGACCGCTGGCGACATACTGCAAGTTGTAATCTCTGTCTCTGAGAAACGTTTCAATCACGTCAAAGTTGTCGGGTTCATCGTCGACAATCAAGATTGACGGTGGCTCAGGCAGTGGGTCTATAGACGGCATAGTTTAGGCAAATGATATAGGGAAATAACGAACTGGATGAAGGCAACCGCGAGCATAAACCCACAATTAACCTCAATAAATCCACATAAATTCAACGAATTTCAAGTGATTCTAAATAACCCCAAATAATCCAGCTTATTCGCGCCCGTTGAAGTTTTCGCGTCTTGGCAGCATGACGTGCACAACGGTTTCTTGCCGATAGACGCTGGCAATAGAAAGCTCTCCACCGGCCATCTCGACAATTTTTTTGACAATTCTGAGCCCAATGCCAATGCCCTGCTGTTCATAGGTTTTGCGCTCAAATTGCATGAATGCGCCAATTTTGGCAATTTGCTCTTCGGTCATCCCCTGCCCTTGGTCGGCGATCGCCAAGTGCACCCTATTGCCCTCCACCGTGCTGGTGATGCTGACGGGGGTGCCGGGTTGCGAAAACTTCAGCGCATTGTCGAGCAGTTCGTTGAGCATGAGCCACAGATAGCGTTCACTAATGGAGACCACCGCATCTTCGAGCCCTACGACGAGATCATCAGATCGTTTCTCTTGTCTGGCCTTCATCTGCAAAATGGGCTCAATCACCGCTTGGGTGCAGCTTGCTAAGCCTGAGACTTTTGAGGTGAGCTTTTTGGAAGCTAGCTCTAGCTCTAGATAGATCAAAAATCGCTTGGTCAAGCGCTCTAGGCGATGGGCCGAGCGATTGGCTAGATCTAGCAGTTCGCGGACTTCACCCGAGTCCATTTCATCAAAGCTATCGATTAGCAGCCCTAGGGTACCCAAAATCCCAGTGAGCGGCGTGTTTAACTCATGGGGCAGGCTGGAGGCTAACCCTCCCCGCATTTCATCTAGGGTACTTTGCAGCAGGTCGATGGTGTCTTTTTGCAGGTCTGAGAGGGTTTTGATGCTGTCATATTGCTGTTTGATCCGCAGCATCGACTGCACCCGAGCCCGCATCTCGACGGCACTGACGGGTTTGCTAATAAAGTCGTCGGCCCCCACCTGGAGGCAGCGGGCCAGGTCGTCTTTGGTGTTGAGGGCGGTCACCATAATGATCGGGATCGCTTGCCATTGGGGTGAAGCTTTGATGCGCCGACACACCTCGATGCCGTCTAGCTCTGGCATCATCACATCGAGCAAAATCACGTCGGGGGAGCAAAACTCTAAAGAGGCGATCGCATCTTTGCCATTAGCCGCATAATGCAACTCATAGTCTTGCCCCATCAGTATTGTTTCGATGACATCAAAATTGTCGGGTTCGTCGTCAACAATGAGGATAGAAGGCTGAGTCATAGGTCATCATTGGGGTTAATCAGAGCGGGGGAATCGCTTCCTACCCATCGTTTCATCGTCACGGCTCTAGGCTGACAGGTTATAGTCACGGCTTTAGGCAGACAGGGCAATTTCAAAAACAGCCCCTTTGGGTTGATTATCGTGCACGCCAATCGTACCTCCATGGGCTTCGACCACCATCTTACAAAACGCAAGCCCTAGGCCAATTTGCGAAACGTCTTGGAGTACAGTGCCAATCTCATACTTTTCAAAGATTTTTTGGCGCAACTCGTGGGGCACGCCTAATCCAAAATCGGAGACTCGAATTTTGACTATTTCAGGATCGACATATTCGGCACTGACGATAATTTGACCGTTTCGGGGCGAAAACTTCAGTGCATTGGCCAAAAGATTGTCGAGGACTCGACGAAACATGTTTATGTCTACGCTAATATGCCCATCCCAGTCGGGTAATTGGCCAATGAGCTGAATATTGCGCTGGGCAGCCATGGTCTGAAAGCCAGCGATGGCCGCATTGATTAAGTCGCTGGGGTTGCAGTTTGCCCGGTTCAGACAAAGATTGCCAGACTCTAGCTTAGAGAGGATTAGCAGGTCGTCAATTAACGACTGCAAGGTCTGCCCCGAGAGCCGAATTTGGGCAATAATCGCTAGGCGCTCATCGGGCGATGACTCAAAATGCTCTAAGGTGCTGAGCCCCAGCAAAATGCTGGTCAGCGGATTGCGCAGATCATGCACCATCATCGCCGCCATTTCTTCGCGCAGTTTGAGCGAGGCTTGCATTTGATCGTGCTGCTGCTTAATCCGCAGCATCGACTGGGTGCGCGCCCGCAATTCTAGACCGCTGACGGGTTTGCTGATAAAGTCGTCGGCTCCTGCTTCGAGGCAATGGGCCAGATCGACTTTGGTGTTGAGGGCCGTCACCATGATAATCGGCACGTGCTGCCATTCGGGCATGGTCTTGATCTGCTGACAGACTTCGATGCCGTCCATATCGGGCATGGCGACATCGAGCAAAATCAGATCGGGCTGAAATATTTTGAGGGTGTCAATCGCCTCTTTTCCGCTCGCGGCGTAGTGCAGTTGATAGCCTTGATTGTGGAGCAGGCTTTCGATCACATCAAAATTGTAGGGCTGATCGTCAACAACGAGGATGGATGGGCTATTCATTTGCGTTGCGGGTAGGAAGTAGGTGGCAGGCCATGCTGGATTGTCGTGACCAGCGACTGGAACGGGACTAGCTTGGTTCAGTCGTCGTTTGATCCGGTGGTCGTTTGATCCGGTCGTTATTTGGGCCGGTGGTTGTTTGCCCCTGCTTCATACAGCATTCCCGAACGCTTACGATGGCAAGCGATCCGCAGAAAATCAGTTTCAAAAAGTAAGGAGCTGGCTTTATTGAAGCTATGTTTCTTAGTTCAGCAAACAGGCGATCGCAAAGGTGCCGTATTCCAAGAAAAATAGCTTCCAGATGAACTGGTAAAAGCGGGCGATCGCCCGTTTATCGTCGAGATTGACCTGTCGCCCAAACCACCACAGGGCCGCGAGCGGGATCAGGTGGCTGAGGATCAAAAAGGGGCGGTTGACGGAGGGCAAGATCAGCCCGGCCGCACTCATGCCCCCATAACAAACGGTAAGTATGGCGAGCGATAGGTTAAAGACAGCTTGTGTCCCCAGCCGAATCGTGAAGGTGGTGATGTTAAAGCGGCGATCGCCTTCTAGGTCGGGGATATCTTTAAACAGGGCGATCGCCAGGGTGAACACCACAATAAACAGCGTCAGTGCCCATACGGGGCTAGGAATGGTGGTATTAACGCCAAACTGCTGGCTAAAGTGCAAAAACAGCCCGAGGTTGACGATCACCCCCCGGACGCTAAAGATGCACAGCGAGGCCCAAAACGGAAAGCGCTTGAGCCGAATCGGGGGGAGCGAATAGGCGGTGCCAATCAGCAGGCTGAGGGCGACCATACCAAACAAATACCAGCCCTGGGCGATCGCTACGACGAGCGCCAGTTGCCCCGTGATGGCCACAATCCGCTGCGCCCCCCGCCGGGAAAATTCCCCCGATGCTAACGGCAGATGGGGTTTGTTGATCTGGTCGATACCGACGTCTTCAAGCTGATTGAGCCCAACAATGTAGACATTGCCGCACAGGCAGGCCAGCAGGGTAAACCCAAACACCAAGATGGGGCGCAGCGAAACAAATACCGCTAGTTCTAGCCCGTTGAGCGCCACCACAATCGCAAACATGGCGATCACGCTGAGGCTGGTGCCGATGATCGTATGCGGGCGCGAGAATTTCCAGAAGGCCGCGAGCCAGGCCGCGAAGGATGGCAACGGCCCTGGGTGAGGAGAGCGATCGCCGGATAGGGGGGGCTTTTCTGGAGAAATTTGGCTCATGAGTGCCTTTACGCCTATAGAAGTCTATCGGATACCTATGGCTATAGTGTGATGCCCGATGGCGCGATTGGTGAATTTCGTGGTGAAGTTTTAAGAGTGCGCTTTGGCATTCTGGCGGACTGTACGTTGGCTGTGACTGGAGCACCTCCGCTTCAGCGCCCGCCGATAAACAGGGCTTTGGGGATAAACAGCCGATGCCCAGAGGGGGGCTCAAGGGTAACGCCGGCCTCTGTCCACTCTACGGTGGTGGCCTTGAGATGATCTCGCAGGGAGTCGGGGAAGGGGTAAAAGGTAAAGTCGAGCCAATGCCCATAGCGGTTGCTGGGATCACTTCCGACCAAAATGCCATAGCGATCGCCCACATGGAAGGGAAAGCCGCGCCAGTCGCGATCCATTTTTAATATCGCCAGATGATAACGGCCGCCATCGTA
>DATNOW010000071.1:0-6030 GCA_036703515.1 Chroococcidiopsis sp. | reverse complement strand
CACAGTTAGACTCAGTGGATTCAGGCAAAAATTCCGCCGATGAGTCAGATTCAGCGAATTAGCCGCGATCAAGCGCTCTCAATTTGCTCGTCTGAATCTCAAATTGGACTGTATCACTCCGAGGGAATCTTTTCAATTCTTTACTTTAATGCAAGCATCTGCTCCGAGCTACGGAAAGCTATCTTTAGAAAGTTTTTTTAACAATCCTGCCCCGCCCTGCCCCGCCCTGCCCCGCCAACGCAATGGTTGGATGCTTGCGGGCGATCGCGTTGGGTTGCAGCCACTCATGGCTCTGGTGCAGGCTGGAACCCGCCTCCGCCAATCTACGTCTCTCGCAAAAGGTGGACTGCTGATAGACTAGGTAACTAGACTAGAAAGTATTGATTGGCCAATTCATAGGTTTGACGGTTTTTATGCAAAAGCGCACTGCTCTTGATCCGACTCAAGTTATGCGTCGGGCAGAAGATTTGATTAACGCCGCTTCTAATCGCTACCGCATCACCGTTCAGGTAGCAAATCGGGCTCAGCGTCGCCGCTATGAAGAGTTTGACAGCATCGACGATCCCAAAATGAAACCTGTGATTCGGGCCATCATCGAAATGTCTGACGAGCTGACCCAGCCCGAAATCATCGGCGAGTGATGTTGTCTGCTTGTCTTGCTGTGCTGACGCTATTTTTTTGACATGCTTTCCTCTGCCTCGGCTACTCAAATTTTGACGGCAACGCTGCTCTGCCTGGGGGCGATCGCTCAGTCTCCGGCAGTGGCGGCCAGCCTAACGGGAGGCGATCGCGCTCTTGCCCCCACTGAGACTGCGGCGCAGGAGGCGATCGCCCAGGTTGAGTCGACCCAAGGCAATAGCCAACGGTTTCGGGTCTATGACGTCTGGCAAACAGTCTATGAGCGCCTGCCCAGCCTGCCCCTAGAAAACCAGTACATCGATGCGGCATCCGGGCAGCCCGATACCGACAATACGTTGATGAATCGGCTGATTCGATATCACATTTTTGTCAAAGGGCGCACGACGGTGTATCGGCTCGACTGGCAGATGACTCTAGCCGACTACTTGGGGGCCAACGATACGATTCAAGACTATCGCTATCCTGGCAGCGACACGCTTACGGTTTCGCCTCTCCCAGGAGATGTTGCCGCGATTGCTCAGCTCAATCGCAGACAGCGCAATCAGCTCGTAGATGTTTTAGTTTCCCTTTTTTCGGCCGGTTTGCAAGACACGGTGCCTCCAGGCTCATCTGGCCCTGGGCCAGGACGGCCTGCTGCACCGACCCCGCGCCCTGCGCCCGCTCCTGCACCTACTCCCACTCCTCCTGTTCAGGTTGGGCCGGGATCTGCCGATTTACTGCGATTTTAGGCGGTCTTATGCCTCGACAGCTTAAGAGCGGCCAAGGCTGGCGGTTAGGTTGGGATGCAGACGCCGAAATTTTTCGCGGTCTAGTTGGCACAGACGACTGGGCGATCGAGTTGACCGAATCCGAACTTGACGATTTTTGTCGGCTGCTGGCCCAGCTAGCGCAAACTATGCAGACCATGAGCCATGAGCTGATGGACGAAGAAGCCATCACCTGTGAAGTGGAGAGCGATCGCCTTTGGTTGGAGGCCGAGGGTTTTCCCCACGCCTATTCCCTGCGGCTGATGCTGCTAACCGGGCGTCGTGGCGAAGGCGCGTGGGAGGCGATCGCCGTTCCTGAATTGATCCTGGCCGCCCAAACTCTGAAAGTATTTTGAAGAGGATAGAGTCACTCAAAATGTTGTGCCGAGGAAGACTTCTTCAAAGTAGCTTTAAGATAGCTACTTAAAAATTCTTAATAGGCAAACATTCTAATCGGTGATGCCCCTTACACTGTGGGAGGCGATTGCTCAAAATGGGCGCAAGTGATTGTGCCGACCACAGCCCCACGGTTCAGCCCCACGGTTCAGCCCCACGGTTCAGCCTCACGGTTTAGCCCCACGGTTTAACCCCACGGTTCAGCCCTACGGTCTCGGAGATCGCTCCAGACCCGTTGGTGTAGCTCAGGAGTAAAACTATAAGCCTTATGTATGACTGTATTATCGTAGGCGCAGGCCCAGCCGGGGGATCCGCCGCCTATCACCTGGCCAAGCGAGGTCGCTCAGTCTTGCTACTCGAAAAAGCCTCCCTGCCCCGCTATAAGCCCTGTGGCGGTGGAGTGTCTCCCCAAGTAGCGCAGTGGTTTGACTTTGACTTTAGCCCAGCTATCTCTCTGAAGATCAAGGCCATCCGCTACACCTGGAAGATGGACGATCCGGTGGAAGCAGAAATCAAGACTCCAGAGCCGATTTGGATGGTGCGTCGGGATGTATTTGATCACTTTTTAGTGCAGCAAGCCCAAAAACAAGGGGCAGAGCTGCGGGATAACACCGAAGTCACAGGCACTGAATTTAGAAGCGATCGCTGGGTCGTCAAAACCGCTACCGAAAATTTTGAAGGGCGCTATGTCATTGCCGCCGATGGCGCAAAGGGACCCGTTTCCAAGTGGTTGGGCTTCAAAGACCGTAAGCGCCGCCTTGGGGGAGCCCTCGAAGCCGAGGCGATGGTAGCCAACCCCGATGCCCGATTCATCCACTTTGAATTTGGCATGGTCAAGAACGGCTATATCTGGAATTTTCCTAAGATTGACGGATATTCCATCGGTGTTGGCACCTTCCGGGGCGGCGAACCGCAAGACTTCAAAACGATTTTGTCGGAATATGCAACTCTGTTTGGCATTGATTCCACCACCTGCAAGCAGTTTGGGCATCCGCTTTGCCTGTGGGATGGCGATCAAAAGCTCCACACCCAAAATGCGCTACTGGCTGGTGAGGCCGCCTGTGTGGTCGATCCCTTCACTGCCGAAGGCATTCGCCCATCGATGCTGACTGGCGTCAAAGCCGCAGAATCGATCGACAGCGCCCTCAGCGGCGATGCTAACGCCCTAGAACGCTATTCCCAGGTGATTAGCGAAGAATGGGGAGCCGATATGCTCTGGGCGCAGCGGCTTGCTGGCGTATTCTATCGCGTCCCCGGCATGGGCTATCGCATGGGCATTAAGCGTCCGGCTGCGACCTATCGCATGGGGCAAATTCTCTGCGGTGATCTGCGCTATGCCGATGTGGCCAGTGGCGCAATCAAACGCCTCAGTTCCAGCCTGATCCCAGGCATGGGCAAGTAACGGCATGGGCAAGTAACTAAGGAACACACTTAAAAGCCCCAGTGGGCTGCCAGACTTAGCCCTCTCGATTACCCCAGTAACTCAATCTGCCCAAGCATCGACGGATAGTAGCGATGCTTGGGCATTGTTGTATCGAGAGCAAATGGCATACAGCCGTTTTGTCCGTATGTTGCCGATTTGATGTGATATTTGTCACCTTATCTGGGATTAATAGCGATAGCTGAATTGCCTCAAATCTTTAAGGAAATAGGCTATCAGTACTACGTATGTGTGTTCTGTCGATAGGACAAACTTCATCCCTTGCAGTGCATCTATGACCTACAGTTTGCGTGTCCATGATCTGCCGACAACGGAACGTCCGCGCGAGCGTCTGCTTCAACAGGGCTCCAAAAGCCTGTCTAACTCTGAACTGATTGCCATCCTGTTAGGCACAGGGCAGGGGCCCGGCAAGCTATCGGCCATCGGCTTGGGGCAATATCTCATCCAACGGTTGAGTGACAGCAAGCGCGATCCCCTGGACGTACTGCGCGACATCACCGTACAGCAGCTAACCGAAATTTCTGGAATCGGAGAAGCCAAGGCCGCCACGATTTTAGCGGCAGTCGAACTGGGCAAGCGGTTATTTCAAGCGCGCCCGCTCGATCGCCCGGTGATCGAAGATCCGGCGTTTGCGGCGGCCATTCTCAGCGGAGAACTGATGTGGCAGGCTCAAGAGCGATTTGCCGTCTTGCTGCTCGATGTCAAACATCGCCTGATTGGCACTCAAATCATTAGCATTGGCACGGCTACTGAAACCCTGGCCCATCCCCGCGATATTTTTCGGGAGGCGATTCGTCACGGGGCCGTCCGGCTGATCGTCGCCCACAATCACCCCTCTGGCAGTGTCGAACCCAGCCCCGAAGATTTGTCCTTGACTCGTCAATTGCTCAAGGGCGCACAGCTTCTGGGTATTCCTGTTCTCGATCACCTGATTTTAGGCAACGGGGATCACCATAGCCTGCGGCAATCTACCACTCTGTGGAACGACTATCCCCAGGGAGACTAGAGCATCTTCCAGACGTGTTCTACAGTTTGTAGGGAGCGGGAGAGTGTGGGAGCGTGGGAGTGTGGGAGCGGCGTACTGAGATCCCGGCTGAGATTCTTTTGCTGTAATGTCTATACTGGAAATCCCCGTACTGTGATCCCCGTACTGCGATCCCGAATTGGCATAACGATTCAGTGTTACAGAATGCACGTCAACGGTTGCAGAAGACTTCAAGCTGACTTATACTTAAGCCTCGAACTCACCTATATTGCGGAAACCGTGTGGCGAGGAGGTTTCTATTCCTGAATCACTTACCTTAACCGTTAGTTTGAGAGGTACTCGCGAAGTTAAGGACAATTGCCAATTGTTCCGCCTTGCCGGCCTGTTGGATGCTTTTTCAGAGCCAACATTTCGTAAGGTAATGGACAAGTACGTTGACGAAGGCCCATCGAGTCTGATTCTGGATCTTTCCCAGATCGACTTTGTGGATAGTTCCGGCTTAGGTGCCCTGGTGCAGCTCGTCAAAAAGGTGCAGGGTGCAAACGGCAAGTTCCAAATCGTGACGAATCCTCGTGTGACCCAAACCGTCAAACTAGTGCGGTTGGAGCAATTTCTATCCCTACAGCCGTCTGTTGAAGTTGCTCTAGAAAATCTCAAAAAATCCTAGGTGCTGCCCCATGGTGGCACTTCAGTATGTATGGGCTTAGTCTGTTGGTTCTTTGAGCGCGGTCTATGGTGGCTTAGCTCGAAGAGCCGACAGCCTATTTTGATGATTTATTTAGCTACTGCCCCGATTATCTATATTTTCTGATATTCGTAAATCAGCGTGAGGCCGTTAAAACGTGCAATCAGAGGAGGAGAGATCAGACTCCCAGCCCCGTGATCTGAATCTACCTTCAGCCAACCCTGTGTTTTCAGTGCCATTGCCAACAGGGCTTAGCGAGGTTCAGGTGCGGCAGCTCTCACCCGCTGCGTTGGCCTACATCGGAGATGCTGTTTACGAGCTCTATGTCCGGGGTTTGTATTTGTTTCCCCCCAAACGCTTAGCTGACTATCACAAGCAAGTAGTCAGCCAAGTGAGAGCTGAGCGTCAAGCTGTTACCTTGCGCTCCCTTGAAGATGATTTAACGGAAGATGAAAAAGATCTGTTAAGAAAAGGGCGAAATGCTGCTTCTAGGGCATCTCGCCGGGTTGATCCGGAAATTTATCAACACGCCACCAGTTTAGAAGCCCTAATTGGGTATCTCTATTTAACAAATCCAAGTCGCTTGGCTCAGTTGCTGTCGCGGTTAGAGCTGGAATAACGGATTGAAAGAAAACACTTCAGCAATTTATGGAGAGCAAGGACATGGCTGACAAAAAGCGGAATTCTAATTCAAAAGGACGGAGTAAGCCCGGTGCATCAGGCAAGCCGGGAGCAAAGCGGGTGGGGCGGGCTAAGCCGCGGGATCGATTTGATGATGGCCCTTCGTCTGAGTCGCGGGATTCACGGGATTCGCGGGATTCGCGGGAATCTCGACCTAAGACCGGTGGCCGACGGGGATCGTTTGGTGGCGATCGCTACAGTGCACCGTCTTCGTCGGATCGCCCCAAGCGGGTGGTGAGAAATCGTCGTCCAGAGGGCGGCGAAGGTGAACAAAGTTTTTCGGAACGCCCTAAGCGGGTGTTTCGCGGCCGCCGCTCAGACCCATCTGCGGATACGACCGGTGGCGATCGCCCCAAGCGGGTAGTGAGAAATCGCCGTCCAGAGGACGGTGAAGGTAACTCTAACTTTTCGGCCCCACCCAAGCGTATTTTTCGTGGTCCCCGAGCTGAGTTTGAAA
>DATNOW010000070.1:0-4784 GCA_036703515.1 Chroococcidiopsis sp. | reverse complement strand
CTGGGCGGTTCGGGCGGCATCGAGGCCGTTGCGACAGCCATGGCCATCAGCAACGATCGCGTCCCTCCGACAATTAACTTGGTCAATCCAGACGACGCCTGCGATTTAGATTATGTGGCCAATGTCAGCCGCGCCCAAACTGTGGATGTGGCGCTGTCTAACTCCTTTGGGTTTGGCGGGCACAACGTCACCCTAGCCTTCCGCAAATACCAAGGCTAGCGTCTCTAGAGCAAGGTTCCTGCCCGGTTTTCCCTGTGTTTTCGTAAGCTAAAATTCACTGCCGAAAGAATTAATTGTCGCAATTCTTGTAAGAGGGGTGCAGCGCTAGTCGCTGTGCCCTTTTTGCTGGGGACAAATCCGGGGCAAACCCGAGATCCGCTCTCTGCCCGCTCAGGCGATTGGGGAAAATTGCGATCGCCTATTCTGCTCATTGCGGACAACCTGAAATGGTAAGCTGAAAAACGCTGCCCATCTCAGGACTATCAGCCATGACTACTTCTGTTCGCTTCCCCATCGATCTCGGCGCATACCAGCGGCTCGCGCTCGATCCCTCCGTTCCCACCTTGACCGACGAGCAGCGCGCATCCCTCAAGGCCAACATCCAGCTCTGCCGTGATGCCATTGTATTTTTTACTGCCACCGGTGCAGCCAGAGGCGTCGGCGGACACACGGGCGGCCCCTACGACACCGTCCCAGAAGTGATGATCCTCGATGCAATATTTCGCGGCGCGGGCGAGAAATATGTACCAATCTTTTTTGACGAAGCCGGACACCGAGTAGCCACCCAATACCTGTTGTCGGTGCTCAATGGCGATATGCCAGCCGAACAGCTCATGCACTACCGCGAAGCGCACCAAAAACTGCCCGGTCACCCCGAACTCGGGCTCACCCCCGGCGTCAAGTTTAGCTCGGGTCGCCTGGGTCACATGTGGCCCTACGCCAACGGCGTGGCGCTGGCCAACCCTGGCAAAACCGTGTTTTGCCTCGGCTCTGACGGCTCTCAGCAAGAGGGCAACGACGCCGAAGCCGCCCGCTTTGCGGTGGCTCACCACGTCAATGTCAAACTGCTAATTGACGACAACGATGTCACCATCGCCGGGCATCCCTCGGCCTATATGGGTGGCTATAGCGTTAAGAAAACCCTTGAAGGTCACGGTCTGACGGTATTAGAAGGCGATGGCGAAGACATCGACAGCCTCTATGCCAACATTTGCACCGCCATCAATACCCCTGGCCCCGTCGCAGTCGTCAATAAGCGCGCCATGGCCGTCGGCATTGAAGGCATTGAGGGCAGCACCCACGGCCACGATGTGATTTCGGTCAAAGCCGCGATCGCCTACCTCGAAGCCAAAGGGCACACCGCCGCCGTAGACATCCTCAAAGGCATCGAAACCCCCAAGAATACCTACGAATTCCTCGGCTCCTCCAAGAATGTGGGCGCTAACCGCAACGTCTTTGGCGATGCCATGGTCGAAGTGCTGGGCGAACTAGACGAAGCCACCCGCAAGGCCAGCGTCTTAGTGGTCGATAGCGACCTCGAAGGCTCCTGCGGTCTGGCCCAAATCCGCAAGGCCTACCCCGAAATCTTTATCAGCGGCGGCATCATGGAGCGGGGCAACCTGTCGGCTGCTGCCGGTTTTGGCATGGAGAAAGGCAAGCAGGGCGTGTTTGCCACCTTCGCCGCCTTTTTGGAAATGTGCATTTCTGAAATCACCATGGCGCGGTTAAACTACTCCAACCTGCTGTGCCACTTCTCCCACTCGGGCATCGACGACATGGCCGACAACACCTGCCACTTCGGCATCAACAACTTCTTTGCCGACAACGGTTTAGATGACGGCTATGAAACGCGCCTTTACTTCCCCGCCGACCCCAACCAAATGAAGGCCTGCGTCAAGACCGTCTTCCACGACCCCGGTCTGCGCTTCATCTTCTCGACCCGTTCCAAAGTGCCGATGATTTTGGATGCAGACGGCAACGAAATGTTTGGCGGTGACTATACCTTTACCCCCGGCAAAGACGAGGTCATTCGCGAAGGCAGCGCCGGCTACATCGTCACCTTTGGCGATTCGGTTTACCGCGCCTTGGATGCGGTGGAGCGCCTGAAGCAAGAGGGCATTGATGTCGGTCTGATCAACAAGGCCACCCTCAACGTGGTTGACGAAGAAACCATGGCCAAAATCGGCAAAGCGCCCTTTGTACTTGTGACCGAAGCCTTTAACCGCAAAACGGGTTTGGGCAGCCGCTTTGGCTCTTGGCTGCTAGAGCGGGGCTACACGCCTAAGTTTGCCTACCTCGGCACCCACGAAGAAGGCTGCGGCGGGCTGTGGGAACAGTTCCCCCACCAGGGCATTGACCCCACTGGCATCATCGCCAAAGTTAAAACCCTGATTGCTTAGGTGATTTTTTCTGGGGCGATCGCCCCAGAAATTTCCCCAGAAATCATCTCTAACAGAGCGATGTGCCCCATCTGGACACATCGCTCTCATTTTTTTGAGCGTGCGGTATGCCAATGGTGAAGCTGGGATGGGGGCGATCGCAGATCAAAATTGGCTACTTCATCCTCATGCTTTGGCACACAACGCTCTTAGCCAGCACTCATCCAAAGACATGCAGGACGTGAAATAATGGGCGGGTAGAGCCGTCATTCTTGTATCGGATGACGACTGATAGAGTCTGCTGTGAACAAGGATGGATCATTGAGCAGATTCAATATAAACTGTTAACAATAGGCAATAGGTATAGTTGCTTACTGTTTTGGCGTATCGATTAATGTAAGTCGCTCACCCGCTATCTGTCGCTCCGATCCGTCGCTCACCCGTTTTTGATTAGAGGAAGTCATGGCTGTTGCAACCACCCAATCACTCGAAGAACTCTGTATTAATTCGATTCGCTTTTTAGCGATCGATGCTGTTGAGAAAGCCAAGTCTGGTCACCCTGGCTTGCCGATGGGTGCAGCGCCGATGGCGTTTGTATTGTGGGACAAATTTTTGCGGTTTAACCCCAAAAACCCCAAATGGTTTAACCGCGATCGCTTTGTCTTATCGGCCGGTCATGGCTGCATGTTGCAGTATGCCTTGATGTATCTCGCAGGCTATGACAGCGTTACCATCGACGACATCAAAAACTTCCGGCAGTGGGGCTCTAAGACCCCCGGACACCCCGAAAACTTCGAGACGCCCGGTGTTGAAGTGACCACCGGCCCCCTCGGACAAGGGATTGCCAATGCTGTTGGGTTGGCGATCGCCGAAGCCCACCTAGCCGCCAAATTTAACAAGCCCGACCTCACCCTCGTAGACCACTACACCTACGCCATTTTGGGTGACGGCTGCAACATGGAAGGCATCTCTGGTGAAGCCTGCTCGCTGGCTGGCCACCTCGGCTTGGGTAAGCTGATCGCCCTCTACGACGACAACCACATCTCCATCGACGGATCGACCGACATCGCCTTTACCGAAGACGTCTCGAAGCGATTTGAAGCCTACGGTTGGCACGTGCTGCACGTAGAAGACGGCAACAGCGACCTCGATAGCATCGCCAAAGCAATCGAAGCCGCCAAGGCGGTCACCGACAAGCCCACCATGATCAAGGTCACCACCACCATTGGTTATGGCTCGCCCAACAAATCCAATACCGCTGGCATCCACGGCGCGGCCCTCGGTGCAGACGAAATCAAGCTGACCCGCGAAAACCTCAACTGGAGCTACGATCCCTTCGTTATCCCCGAAGACGCTCTAGCTCACACCCGCAAAGCCGTCGAGCGCGGTGCTAGCCTCGAAGCCGAATGGAGCGAAGTCTGGGCCCAATACAAAACCAAATATGCTGCCGAAGCAGCCGAATTTGAGCGTTTGCTCAGCGGCAAGCTGCCCGAAGGCTGGGACAAAGTGCTGCCAGTCTATACCCCTGCCGACAAAGCCCTCGCTAGCCGCAAACATTCTGAAATTTGCATCAACAAACTGGCTGAAGTGCTGCCCGAACTGATCGGCGGCTCGGCGGATTTGACCCACTCCAACCTGACCGAAATCGAAATCAGCGGCAACTTCCAAAAGGGTGCATACCAAAACCGCAACATCCACTTTGGCGTGCGCGAACACGGCATGGGGGCAATCTGCAACGGCATCGCCCTGCACGGTTCAGGCTTGATTCCCTACGGCGCAACCTTCCTGGTGTTTACCGACTACATGCGCGGCGCGATTCGCCTGTCAGCCTTGGCGGAATGCGGCACCATCTGGGTGATGACCCATGATTCGATTGCCCTAGGTGAAGACGGCCCGACCCACCAGCCCGTCGAAACCATTGCCTCCCTGCGTGCTATTCCTGAGCTAACTGTGCTGCGCCCGGCCGACGGCACCGAAACCTCAGGGGCTTACAAAGTCGCGATCGAAAACGCCAGCAAAAACCGCCCCACCCTGCTAGCTCTGTCTCGCCAAAACCTGCCGAACCTGGCGGGCTCGTCGATTGCAGGGGTTGAGAAGGGTGCCTATACCGTCATCGAAAGCGACGGCACCCCTGACCTGATCCTGATCGGTACGGGTTCTGAGGTTTATCTGTGCGTCCAAGCAGCAGAACAGTTGACCGCAGGCGGTCTGAAAGTCCGCGTCGTGTCGATGCCCTCGTGGGAACTGTATGAAGCGCAAGATGCCGCTTACAAAGAGTCCGTGCTCCCCAAAGCCGTGACCAAGCGGTTGGCCGTCGAAGCGGGCATCAGCATGGGCTGGTGTAAGTATGTCGGCTCAGAAGGCGACACGGTGAGCGTAGACAGCTTCGGCGCTTCGGCTCCCGGT
>DATNOW010000069.1:0-3707 GCA_036703515.1 Chroococcidiopsis sp. | reverse complement strand
GGTGATCAACAACCCCTTTGATCCCGATTGGTTTGGCATGCTGCCCAGCAATTTGCGCGAAGTGCTGCTGATTAATCTGCTAAATGGCTCCATGCTCTCCCTTAGCCCCGTCGATGAAGCCTTAGCCCTGCTGCGGGCTGATTGTGCGGCGACTTTGCCTAAAGCTAAATCTAACACCCCGCTTGGAAAACACATTGCCCTGTTCGAGCAAGAGATGCTGCGGGGGAATTTATCGAGCGCCCAGCAAATCTTAGAACAGCTTGGCCAACTGGAAGAAACAAATTTCGATGCCCTCTGGGGCTGGCTGGCTTTTTTGCGGGGTGAAGATGACAAAGCGATCGCCAAATACACTAACGCCATCCAGTTTCTCAAGAAAAATACTGGCAAACGCAAGATCTACTTCCAGTCGCTCAGCGGGCTGTTTTTTGTCTTAGCCTTGATCAAGCAGGGCTCACCGGCCCAGCTCACCGAAGCATTGGGCTATAGTACCGTGG
This sequence comes from Chroococcidiopsis sp., assembly GCA_036703515.1. Classification (GTDB taxonomy): domain Bacteria; phylum Cyanobacteriota; class Cyanobacteriia; order Elainellales; family Elainellaceae; genus DATNOW01. The sequence goes on along the minus strand of DATNOW010000069.1, from coordinate 3,213 downwards.
CCCGTCAAGCCGGACACTGGCTGAGCGACACCTACGGCGTCCTCGAAAACTTGATCAAGCTGCACCAAGGTGAACTGTCGCGCAAAGAGTGGCTGATCGCTGCCAAGCCCACCGTGCTCAACCACCCCTTCGAAAAATTGGTGCGATCGCTGTGCCTCTATTGGGTCGATGTTGACACCGCGAAGTCTAAACTGCCCGGAGTATTAGAACTTTTCTATAAAGACGCAGAGGCCGCCGGATACGACTGGTTAGCAATGGAAGTGGGGCAACTGCTGGCTCGCTTTAAGCCCCGCAGCGCCTACAGTAAAGGCGCTACCGTCAAGCGGGCCACCATTGGCAGTCGGCCGCTGGTCGACCTGCTGCAACCTAAAGCAACCTGGGAGCTGTGTTTAAATGCGCTGATCGGTTTACAAAAAGCGCCCCCAGCCGCCACCCCTGGCCGCCCTGAAACCAGCCAGCGCCTAGCCTGGACGGTGACTTTTGCAGCGGATAGCTGCGTGCTGCAGCCGCGTGAGCAAATTATCAACACCAAAGGGGAGTGGAGCAAAGGTCGCCCCGTTGCCCTCAAGCGGCTCAAAAGTGAAACGACTTCTTTTAACTATCTCACCCCGCAAGATTTGAAGGTTTGCAGCCAAATCCAGCTTTATTCCTACGGTTGGAATAAAACTGAATATGGCTTTAGCGAAAAGGCGATCGCCCATCTGATTGGTCATCCCCTGGTGTTTTGGGAAGACGCGCCCACCGTGCGGGTCGAAATTGTCAAAGGGGAACCCGAACTGCTGGTCAAAAAGGGCAAAGACGGGCAGCTCACCCTGCAATTTTCGCCTGACCTCAAAAGCAATAAAAATATCTTGGTGGTCAAAGAAAGCCCCACCCGGCTAAAGGTCATCGAGATTACGGCTGAACATCGGCTGATTGCCGAAATTTTGGGCCCCCAAAATCGACTGGAAGTGCCCGAACAGGCCAAAGACCGGGTTTTGGCAGCGATCAATGCCGTCTCTAGCGTCGTCACCGTGCATTCCGATATTGGCGGCGATGTCGCCAGCGCCGAAGAGGTAGCGGCCGACAGCGCTCCCCATGTTCACCTGCTGCCGTCGGGGGCAGGGCTCAAGGTCGCTGTGCTGGTGCGTCCCTTTACTAACGCGGGGCCTTACTACCGTCCGGGCGCTGGGGGCGCAACGGTGATTGCCGAAATCGAGGGCAAACGGTTTCAAACCAGCCGCAACTTGCTCGAAGAAAAGCGGCGGGCTAAAGCGGCGATCGCCGCCTGCTCGATCTTGGTAGACAACGACAGCACCAACCACGAATGGCTGATCGAAGAACCCGAAGACTGCCTAGAGCTACTGCTGCAACTGCAAGGGCTGGGCGACAGTGTGGTGATCGAGTGGCCCGAAGGCGAAAAGCTCAGGGTCAGCCACCAGGCCAACTTCAACGATTTTTCGCTGACCATCAAGCGCCAAAACGATTGGTTTGACACCAGCGGCGAGTTAAAAATCAGCCCGCAGCAGGTGCTCGACATGCAGCAGTTGATGCAGCTATTGGCCAAAACCCCCAGCCGGTTTATACCGCTGGGCGACGGCCAGTTTTTGGCATTGACCGCTGAGTTTCGCAAACGGCTGGATGAGCTGCGCGCCTTTTCAGAACAGTCGGGCAAAGGCATGCGTCTCCATCCCCTGGCCGCGCTGGCTGTCGAAGATTGGATTGATGAAGTGGGCACGCTCAAAGCCGATAAGGCTTGGAAAACCCACATCGCAAAACTCAAAGAAGCTCAAACCCTAGAGCCCGTGCTGCCTTCGACGCTGCAAGCCGAGCTGCGCGACTACCAGCTCGACGGCTTCCGCTGGCTGGCCCGGCTGGCCCATTGGGGGGTCGGGGCCTGTCTGGCCGACGACATGGGCTTAGGCAAAACCCTACAGGCCTTAGCCCTGATTCTCACCCGAGCCGCAGCGGGCCCCACCCTGATCATCGCCCCCACCTCCGTCGGCATGAACTGGGTGAGTGAAGCCCAGCGGTTTGCCCCTACGCTCAACCCGATTCAGTTTGGCAGCAGCGATACTACGACCGGGCGGCAAGGCCAACGCCAAAAGCTGTTAGACAATCTGCAGCCCTTTGATCTGCTGGTCTGCACCTACGGGCTATTGCAGCAAGAAGAAGTTGCTGAGATGCTGGCCAAGGTGCAGTGGCAAACGATTGTGCTGGATGAAGCGCAGTCGATCAAAAATTTTGCCACCAAGCGATCGCAAGCGGCCATGAACCTCCAGGGCGGGTTCAAGCTGTTGACCACCGGCACCCCCATCGAAAACCACCTCGGCGAACTGTGGAACCTGTTCCGCTTTATCAATCCGGGTTTGCTGGGCTCATTAGACCACTTTAACCAGCGCTTTGCTAACCCGATCGAGCGCTATGGCGACAAGCAAGCCCGTCAGCAGCTCAAAAAGCTGATCCAGCCCTTTATGCTGCGGCGCACCAAAAACCAAGTGCTGCAAGAGCTGCCCTCACGCACCGAAATCTTGTTGCAGGTGGATCTCACCGCCGAAGAGACGGCCTTCTATGAGGCGCTCCGCCGCGATGCGATCGCCAAACTATCGGAAAGCGACGCCACCGCCGGGGCCAAACATCTCCAGGTGCTCGCCGAAATCATGAAACTGCGCCGCGCCTGCTGCAACGTTCGGCTGGTTAGCCCCGAACTGCCGCTGCCCAGTTCTAAACTCCAGCTATTTGGCGAGGTGCTAACTGAGCTGCTCGAAAACCGTCACAAAGCTCTGGTTTTTAGCCAGTTTGTCGATCACCTTAAGATCCTGCGCGACTACCTCGACGAACAAAAAATTCGCTATCAGTATCTCGATGGCAGCACTCCGGCCCCCGAGCGCAAAAAGCGGGTCAATGCCTTTCAAGCGGGCGATGGCGATGTCTTTTTGATCAGTCTCAAAGCGGGCGGCACTGGGCTAAACTTGACCGCCGCCGACTATGTGATCCACATGGACCCCTGGTGGAACCCGGCGGTCGAAGATCAGGCCAGCGATCGCGCCCATCGCATTGGGCAGCAGCGCCCCGTCACCATCTATCGCCTGGTGGCCAAAAACACGATCGAAGCCAAAATTGTAGAACTGCACCAGCACAAGCGCGACCTGGCCGACAGCCTGCTGGAAGGCACGGATATGAGCGGCAAGGTGTCTACGGACGAACTGCTGCGCTTGATCCAAGAAGTCTGAT
>DATNOW010000068.1:0-6952 GCA_036703515.1 Chroococcidiopsis sp. | reverse complement strand
TATTTTGCGCTGAATCGCTCGGATTTTCTAGATCGTGGTTTACATTTCTTTACGATCTTCAACCGAGCGTTAATCCAGGAATTGTGTTGCGACTCTCTATGATTCTGGCACAAAGCCAATATTCGTGCCGCGTCCTGCATGAACCAGGGCAAGCTGCTCATATTTGAGCGCATGGTTGATTAAGCCTTCGGCTTCTTCATCTGACAGGGTGCGGGCAATGCGCCCTGGAATACCGACAACGAGCGATCGCGGTGGGACATTTTTAGTCACCACCGACCCCGCCCCCACAATGCTGCCTTCACCCACGCGGACATCATCGAGCACGATCGCCCCAATGCCAATCAGACAGCCGCGCTCGATATGGGCGCTGTGGATCACCGCCCGATGCCCGACCGTGACATAGTCGCCCAAAATGGTCGGCTTGCCGGGATCGCAATGCAGCACCGCACCGTCTTGCACATTCGAGCAGCGACCAATCACAATCCGCTCGACATCGCCCCGCACCACCGCACTAAACCAAACGCTTGCGCCTTCACCCAGCTCAACCTGCCCCATCACCGTCGCCGTCGGGGCGATAAACGCGGCTTTAGACACATCGGGCGGTTGCCAAAAGGGTGGTTTATCCTCTGGGTTAGCGCTTGTTGTGGAGTCAATTGGTGCGTCACCGGGTGCGTTACTTGATGCGTTAGCGGGTGCGTTAATTAGTGCGTTGATTGGTAAAGACTCTTGGAAATTGGTCACGGAGACTCCTGTTTAGTTCGATAAAATGCCGATAATTGTGATTGCAGGCTTGTGATTGCAGGCTTAGATTACAGGCTCACTGATTACAGGCTCACTTTCCCGAGCGATCGCAGCGCGACAAACGCCGCGCCTTCCAAAACCATGATGCTCCCCTTAGAATTAGCGTATAAACCCCCTGGCTATAATAGACCCACTGGCAATGGCCTACGGCGATCGCTCCCAGAAACCCTGCTGGACCTAACTTCATGATCAATCCAGCTTTGCAATATCCCATCTTTGGCCCCGAAATCCAATGTCCTCACTGTCGCCAGACGATCGCTGCGCTGACACTGACGGACACGTACCTCTGCCAGCGGCACGGCGCATTTGAGGCTAACCCCGAAACGGGCGAGCTGATTCATCTCCAGTCGGGTCGCCACTGGCGGCAGTGGAAAGACGAATGGTATCGCCAGCACACCCATCCCGATGGGATTCGGTTTGAAATCCATGAAGCGCTCGATCGGCTGTATACCCAGGGCTATCGGGCTACCAAGGTGATTATCGCGGAGCGCTATCGAGAGCTGATCAGCACCTACCTCGAACGCAGCAACCCGTGGAAGGGGCAACCCGACTCGTCGCGCCCCCGCCTGTATGGGCTGCCGGTGGAGTTTAGCCCCGATCCCCAAGAGGAACCCTGCTGGGGCGTGATTAATTTTGACCTCGATAAAGAACCGGGTGCTCCGGTGCGCTACCCCTATTTTCGATTATTTGAGTAGAGCATTTGAGTAGAGCATTCAACTGCGATGCACCACGCCTCAATCCGCACGGCTGATATTTTTCGGGCGATCGCCTTTTATGAACTGCTGGGCTTTGAGGTGTGCGATCGCTTCACGGCGGGGATCACGCTGGCCTGCTGGATGGAAGGTCTCGGCGGGCGGATCGAGCTGATCCAGGTGCCCCAGCCGCGGCCCTCGGCCGACGCCTTCCACGACGAGCACTACACCGGCTATTACCATCTATCGTTTGACCTAACGGCTCAAATCGACGATCTGCCGGCCTGGCTAGACGGGCTAATCGCCAAATTTGATCACGCCATTGGCGAATCGGCCCAAATCGGGCCACTCCAGGTATTGCTACAGCCGACGCAGCAAATGATTGGCGATCGCGTCTACGAGGTCACTTTCATCGCCGACGCCGATGGCCTACCCCTAGAGTTTTTGCGCCAGATGAGTCCCTGACGCTCTCCTGACGCCCCCCTCACGAATCTTCCCTTACCCCTTGGCCAAATTGCGTTAGCGTAAACAAGGGGTTTAGGGTTACGTGTTCATGACCGATTTGATTTTATTTTGGCACCGCCGCGATCTGCGGATGATCGACAAGGTTGGGCTGAGTGAGGCGCGATCGCGCAGCGCCAAGGTGGTCGGCGTGTTTTGTCTCGACCCGGCCATTTTGCAGCGGGATGATGTCGCGCCAGCGCGGGTGGCCTATCTGCTGGGCAGCCTAGGCGACTTGCAACAGCGCTATGCCCAAGCGGGCAGCCAACTGCTGATTTTGCACGGGGATCCGCTGGAGCAACTGCCCCGACTGGCGACGTCCCTCCAGGCTAAGTCCGTGCTGTGGAACAAAGATGTCGAACCCTATGGGCGATCGCGCGATCGCCAGGTGGCCGCCGCTTTACGCTCAGCTGGGATCACCGTCGAGGCGTTTTGGGATCAGTTGCTCCATGCGCCCCACGACATCAAAACCGGCGCAGGCTCGCCCTATACGGTCTACACGCCGTTTTGGCGCAACTGGGTGGGCAAAACAAAAGACGCCCCCTTGCCTGCCCCCGTAGGACTAGTCAGGCTGAGTGAGGCAGAGCTAGACCTAGCCAAAACTTGCGGCGTGCAGCCCATACCCAGCCTTGGTGAGCTGGGCTTTCTCTGGAACAATCCGCTGTTTTTAGAACCGGGACAGCAGGCCGCCCAAGCGCAACTCGACCATTTTTGTCAGGGGGCGATCGCCGCCTACCAAGAGCAGCGCAATATTCCGGCCAACACCAGCGGCACCTCTAGCCTGAGCGCAGCGCTCAAATTTGGCACCATCGGCATCCGCACGATCTGGGCCAAAACCAGCGAAATCTTAGACGTGACCCGCAGCAGCGAAGCCACCGAGAGCATTACCGTATGGCGGCAAGAGCTAGCCTGGCGCGAATTTTATCAGCACGTCATGTACTTTTTCCCGGAGCTAGCCGACGGCCCCTACCGCAAGCCGTTCAAAGACTTCCCGTGGGACAACCACGAATCGCATTTTCAGGCATGGTGTGAGGGGCGGACGGGCTATCCGATTGTGGATGCGGCTATGCGCCAACTCAACCAAACCGGCTGGATGCACAACCGCTGTCGGATGATTGTGGCCAGCTTTTTGACCAAAGACCTGATCATCGACTGGCGCTGGGGCGAGCGCTATTTTATGCAGACCCTGATCGATGGCGACCTCTCGGCCAACAATGGCGGCTGGCAGTGGAGCGCTTCCAGCGGTATGGACCCCAAACCGCTGCGGATTTTTAACCCCGCTAGCCAAGCCCAAAAGTTTGACCCCGATGCGGAGTACATCCGCGAGTGGCTGCCAGAACTGCGACGCGTCGAGACAGCGGATTTGGTGACGGGGCAAATTTCGCGCTACGACCGCGATCGCGCCGATTATCCAGCCCCCGTTGTCGATCACAAAAAGCAGCAGCAGATTTTTAAACAGCGCTACAGTCTACAAAAAGCCCAGGAGTGAGAATTTATCCTGAAAACTGCCGAAAACGGTAAGGGTGGGTTTAGCAGAAGAATGAGCGTTCTGCCTGGCTTCAATGGCGAAACCCACCTCTACCCGACGGGTCACCTTGTTTCATGGCTGGCAGGTGCGGGGCTCATCGACAAACGGGCCACTCTGGCGGACAACATCGCGGGCCACGACAAAATCAAGATCGGTGATGCCGCCTGCATCATGGGTGCTGAGGCTAATGTTGACCTGGTTGTAGCGAATGGTGAGGTCGGGATGGTGCCCTGCCGCTTCGGCGGGGACGACCAAACGGTTGACAAAGGCGATCGCCTCGACAAAATTAGTGAACTGATAGGTGCAATAAATCCGCTCGCCATCGGTCGCCCACCCCGGCAGTTGACGCAGACCCTCGGTGACTTGGGCATCGCTCAGCCGCTCTAGAGCGTGCAGACTCCCGAGCGGCCCGACCACGAGCCACAGCAACGATAGCCCCAGAGCGGTGCCATAACGAATGCCCCGACGAACGCTGTGGTGAACAGCATAGTGAACTAAAGAGGGTGCGATCGCCCGTTTCATGATTGCCCTCGTCCCCGTGAGCTCTGCTTGCGCTTTTACTATAAGACGCTTTTACGATAACCAGATTGCGAATGTTGTAAACGACCGAAAATTTGCCCTAATCGTGATTCATCGCCGTTTTTATGCGCTATTCTTTTGCTCAACTGCGTATTTTTTGCGAGTCGTGATAACCGCTGCACCTGAATTGACTGACAATCTTTCCCGTAGGTTGGGTTGAACAACGTGAAACCCAACACTAGCAAGGTTTATGTTGGGTTACGCGATCACTCACCCAATCTATGCGCGAATCTAGTGCTATATCGCCGCCCCGATCTCAATCGCAGTCAACCCCCTCGACATGACATTCTCTAACGCGCTCCACCAACCCTCCATTTTTGAATTAGCCAGGACGGGCAATTGCCAGGCCCTCTCCTATTGGATCAATAGCTTTCTCGCGCCGCAGGGAATGTACGTTCACATTTCACCGACGCGATCGCGATCGCTCCAAGTGCTGATCGATTTTCAAAAGCCGCGTCGCAAAGAGCAATGCGTGGGCTTGAGAGAGCGGGTGGTGCGCTTTATTTGCTATCGGCTGTGGATGCTGAATTCTGAGTCGATTGACGATGTTCGCATCATTGGGCGGTTTTCTAAAGATCTGAGCATCCTGTGGCACCAAACCGTGCGGATCGTCACCCCAGCCAACTCTGAGCGACTGCGGGGACTGTCGCGGGCGGCGGTGGCCAACTCGGCCAAGTTTCGGGCGATGCGGTCGGTTTTTCTCAGCGGCTCGGCGGTGACTGGCTTTGTCTTGGGCTACTGGACGTTTTACTACACTCTCTCTAGCATTTGGACTGCGCCATCGGTTGCCACAGAAGCGGGAGTCAGCGGTCTAGAGCAAGCGGCCACGCTCGATCATCTACCTACCGGGAATGGAGCGGCGGATGGCCCCTTGCGATCGCAGTTTACCCGTGCCACCGCGCTGCTCGCCCCCACCCAAGAACCACCCGCGCTGTCTACCATTCCCGACGCCTTTAAAGGGCAGATCATTCGTAAGGTCGAGCTAGCCAGCACCGAAAAGGTGATCGCGCTGACTTTTGATGATGGCCCCTGGCCCGATTCGACGGTGCAAATGCTCGATATTTTGAGGCGCTATGACGTCAAGGCCACCTTTTTTATGGTGGGGCTGCACCTACAGGAACATCCAGACTTGGCCAAGCGGGTGGCGGCCGATGGGCATGCCATTGGCAACCACAGCATGAACCACCGCATTGACGTGGTCGATGCCGCTACGGCGGCTAAAGAAGTCAACGACCAAGCCCAGCTCATCTACGATGTCACTGGGGTGAAGACGATGCTATTTCGTCCGCCGGGTGGATTTCTCGATACGGGGTTTTCGTCCTATGCCCAAACCCAGGGGTATACGGTGCTGATGTGGTCGGTCGATTCGCAGGATTACTATGGCTCGGTGCCGCTGCTGATTGATAATGTGCTGACAAATGCCCAACCGGGCGGGATTGTGCTAATGCACGATGGGGGCGGCGATCGCTCGGCCACGCTGCAAGCCCTACCGCAGATTATTACGGCGTTGAAACAGCAGGGCTATCGGTTTGTCACGGTGCCTGAGCTGCTGGCGATGAAGGCGAAAGAAACGGAAGCGGCGCAGTGAGGGGAAACCCATTTTAGATTTTGGATTTGCGATTTTGGATTGATCTTGGGAATGGGATTGGGCGATCGCCCAATTTTTTTGACAAGGCGATCGCCCAATTTTTTTGGACAACATGATCCTAGTTTTGGAAAATGCGGCAAAATAGATGCCATTGTTGTTCCAAACTGTTGTTCTAGATTTTTGTTCCAATCTGTTATCGAATCGATTAGCCGATCTGCCATCTACATCCCTCGCGCCATCCACCTTGAATCCACCTTGAATTTCGTATGCAATCTACAGCGAGATCAGGGCAAACTATTGGATTAAAGGCGATCGCGTTGGCTTATGGACTATCCGCTGAGTCTAGGTGTTGATGAATTCACAGACCCTAGATACAGCATTTAAGGATGAATAAATTCGCTAAATATGGAGTCAATCCTAAGTTTGTAGATTGCAGTTTTTGCCATTTTTCTTGACATTATTTTTTGACGCTTATCTTTTGACTCTTGTTGGACGCTGGGTTATGCTTACCCGACATTGCCCAAAATTACCAATACGAATTGCCAATCCTATATAGATTTGGATGTGAGGTGTGGCTGTGAAATTTGCGTATTCTCCTAACCGTCAAGCAGATGGACTCATTCAGCCGGTGACCATTCAACGGGTGACAATGCTGAGCATTGCTCTGGTGACACTGTGTGGAGTCGGCGCAACCCCCGCCACTGCCCAAATAACGCCCCAAATAACGCCGATATCCGGGCAGGCGGCTCCTTCTCCTTCGCAGCCCATGACCGGCTATCTGCTGTTTGTTAACCCCGCTGTCGGCAACGACGGCAACAACGGTAGCCAGCGATCGCCCCTACGCACCCTCACCCATGCCCTAGCGATCGCCCAGCCCAACTCCATCATTCTGCTATCTCCCGGCGTCTACAGTGCCGATAGCGGCGAGTCGTTTCCGCTGGTGATGCGTCCGGGGGTGACGATCCAGGGAGACCCGGCGGTGCACGGTCAGGGCATTGTCTTGCGCGGCGGCGGCGAGTGGACTCGCTCTAACACTCGTGCAGGCGATCGCCCGAATGTCACGCTGGTGGGCAGCGCTCAGGCGGCGCTGACGGGGGTGACGGTGACAAACCCCACACCAGGCGGCTATGGGCTGTGGATTGAGGGCAATAGCCCGGCGGTGATGAATAACACGCTGGCCAATGCGGCTCAAGATGGGGTCATGCTGAGTGGCGATCGCGCTCCGTTGATCCAGGGCAATCGCTTTAGCAATCAACCTTCTGG
>DATNOW010000067.1:0-13386 GCA_036703515.1 Chroococcidiopsis sp. | reverse complement strand
GCCCGGCCTTACCTGCTGCAAGCGATCAGGCTAAAGAGTCTCCAGACATTGACAGGGGTGACATTGAAACCGACATTAAAACTGACATTGAAACCGACATTGAAGTTATTGCTGTCGAAGTAGTGAGCGTTGAAATTGATGGAGAGCTGCAGTTTTACCAAAACGATCAAGGCGAGATCACAATCAATCAGCTGCCAGAGGATGCTAGCGATCGCTCCTCTGTTCAAGGGGTATCGCTGGCCCAAGGAGATGACAGGATGCGGATAGGAGAACAGCTCACCCATCAAGATCAAGCGGCTATCGGGACCTTAAAGCAGATTTTTGAGCGTCCAGAACTTCAAAACATCAATGTATTTGAGGGCCGGCGATTTTCTGTTGAACGGGTAGGCGATCGCATATCTGTATGTGCCAAAGACGGGCGGGGTGAGATTTTGTCTATTGAGGGACAACATGCGCGATCGCGTTTGGAGCCTCAGGACTTTGCTGCCTTCAGCAATGCGCAGCAGCTATTGCAGAAAACCCCAGTCTGGGGCCAATCGACCCCTCTACGCGACGCAGGCATAGAGATGACTGATTAGCGTTAATTGAGAGTTCATCCATTCGTTTGACGGTATACACTGGGAGTCATTAGAGTTACTGTAAGCCCGGTTTATGCCGCTTTTTCCTACACTTCCGGTCAAGTTCGGCTATCGTTCTCAATCAGAAGACACCAGCATTGAAGTGGATGTGTTCTACTTCTCTGCGTTACGGCAAAAGTCACAGCACGGGCGAATAGAGCGATTTATCTCTTTCAATCAGTCAACCCGGCAGTTTTGCCGAGTAGCGCTTCAAAGCCAGAAGCCAGAGGCCTCTGCTCGGTTGGAATATGTTCGGCGGCGGCTGGGTCAAGATTGGTGCGATCGCGTTTTGGATGCTGAGGGAGAGATTGTGGTAGCGGATCCAATTACAGTTGCCGCTAAGGTGATCACGATTCTGGATTCGTTGAGCATCGATTATTACATTGGTGGTTCGGTTGCGAGTTCGCTGTGGGGCGAAAGTTGCTACACTGAAGACCTCAACTTGATTATTGAGCTAGATGAAACTAAGGTGCGGCCTCTCGTTGAGGCCTTTCTCAATGCCTCGTTTTATATTAGCGATAGTGCGGTTGAAGAGGCTGTGAGCGGTCGTTGTTCTTCGTTTAATGTGCTTGATAACGAGACGCTGGAGAAGACCGATTTATTTGTTTTGCAAAATACTGACTTTGCACGTAGTAAGATGAATCGTCGGATTCAGCAAGAGCTGCCCGATGGGCGCTTGCTGTGGCTCTCGTCCCCTGAAGATATTGTGTTGCAAAAGCTTGTTTGGGGATGGAGTAGTCAGTCTCAAAAACAATGGCGTGATGTATTGGGAGTGCTCAAGTTGCAGGGCGATCGCCTCGACTTTGATTACCTGTGGCATTGGGCAGGGAAGTTAGAGATCGCTGAGGCGTTAGATCAAGCATTTCGCGAAGCTGGGCTGTAGCGCCAGATAGAAGTTCTACTGAAGTGTGGGGTTTGCATTAAGGCTGGAAGCAGCGAAACAATTGTCATTGGTTTGTCAGCAGTTCGTCTGGGGTTTGTCAGAATCATTTTCTACTATCAGGACGTTAGCCTCAGACCCATGCTGAACCATGTTCAGACGTCTTGTTTCTATTCTTCTAGTTTTTCTTATTGCGGTTATTCATGGAACACCGCAGGTGTTGGCAGCGGCGATCGCCCCTGGTGAGCCAGCGATCGTTCCGACTATGACCGTTCAGGGCATAACCATACCTGACTGGAGCCGCATGAGTTTTGCGTCTTTACCGCCTGTTCAAGCGGGAGGACAGATCGCGATCGCCGCCGCTGCGGCCTCTAGAGCCGGTGATGATCCTTCTCGCAGTTGGTCGCCGGGCACGTCTTTGGCCGACTTGCTGACTTTAGGCGATCTCCAGCATGATTTTGCCTTAGAACAGCTGACTTTGGCGGCGATCGCCCAGATAACGGGACTGGATTTAGCTCAGGTTCGTTTGGCTAACTTTGGTCTCCTCAAGCAACAGACGATTAGCAGCTTGGTTGCGGCTATTCCTGGGTTGGGGGACTATCCTGTGGCGGCGGTTAAGCCCCTAGCAGCGCTGATTGCAAAATACTCTAGCAATACCGTTAGTTGGAGTAGTGAGCGCCTTGCTCCCCTAGCGGTGTTTCCGATCTTGGCTGCCGCTACTGCTCCAACTGGGCAAACCCTGAAGGCGATCGCCAGTGACTCTACCCTTGGGCAACTCCCGTTGCACACTGCTGCGTTGGAGCAATACAGCCTGAATGATATTCCGGGTTTAAGCCAAACGTCTTTGGGAGAGTTTGCGGGCTGGCAGCAAGCCGCCATTAGTACGGTGCCGGGGCTAGCGGATGTGCCATTCAAGGCCATGCCCCAATCTATGGGTGATTTTCTAGGCTTTGTGGCCATCGATGATGTGACCTATGGCGACAGCGGCGACAAAGAACACACCCAAACTCTGACCGCACACTCGATTACCGGCAGCGATCGCGTCGGATTTCACTACCCGTGCGTTCAGACCCGCAGCTGTGCCTATCTGGAATTAGCATCCCCCACATTTTTAGGTAACTTTGGCTCACCTGAGTTACATGGAGCGCAGTGGATTAAAGGCGGGACAGAGCCTGGCGGTCAGATGGTGGCAGGCGGGCATGGCATTTTGGCTGAAGTTAATGGCGGGAAAGAGCCGACCGGGCGACTGCCCTTTGGTTCTGCGGTCAAAGTGGTTTTGGTTAGCGATAACGAGGCCGAGGGCAGGGGCGACTTTGCCCTATTTTTTCGGATCTGTCATTCGTTTTTGGGCTGCACCCCGTACTTTATTGGGCCAGTGCCCTTCTACAGTGTGCATGAGAAAGGTGTGGTGATCGTGGGTTTAACCACCCTCGATAAACCGGGATGGATACAGCAGCCCAGTACGCCAGCCGATGTGCAAAGCATTATTGACGCCAATCAGGATCCCAACGCTCCCCAGATCAATCAAAGCTGTCTGTCGAGCCTGGTTGGGGATGTGAAATCGGGAGATGAAGAAGCTGCCACCGGTCGCATTCCCGATCTGCTCCAAGCGGCTCAAAAGGCTGGGATTACCGATCCTGCCCAAGTTGCCTATATTCTCTCGACAGCGCAGACCGAGGATGACTTTACTCCACAGGATGAAGGAAACGACAGCTTCAAGCAGTCAGGTCATGCGGGCAGTTACTACGGTCGGGGGGATGTGCAGCTTACCTGGAAAAGCAATTACCAGTATTGGTCAAACCGTTTAGGCGTTGATCTGGTCAATCATCCTGAATTGGCCAATCGCTCAGATATTGCTGCCGACATTTTGGTCTATGGAATGCGGGATGGCACTTTTACCGGCCAAAAGCTGAGTGACTACCTCAACACTTCCACCGGGCATTTAGATTACGTAGGCGCTAGACACATCATCAACGACAGCGATAAAGCAGAGTTGACTGGCGCTGCAGCCCAGCAATTTGAGCATTCCTTAGAACACTGTTCAACGCTCGAAACAGCCGATAACGGTGGCCCTACGACGACAGGAAATTATCCAGGGCAATTGATTCACAGCGCCGATGGCAACGCAACAGAGCAAAAGATTGTCCAGTCGATCAACGCTCATTATGGTGAGTCCTCTGCCAACGGGCCAGATAACGGCAATGAAGCCTGCGCCTATGAAGTCAATCAAGTTCTGCAATCGTCGGTAGGGCACAAGATTGGCAGTAATCCCAACTATGTTCCTTCTGTGGAAGCTGCATTAAAGGATGGTGCGGGCACTCAGGTCAGTGCGGCTCAGTCCCACGCGGGTGATGTTGTTGTATTTCAAGGGAGCCAAGGAGAACATATTGGCTTTTGTATGGATAACGGATGCTATCAAGTTGTTTCTAATTCTTCCAGTCGGGCACAGTTTAGCTGGGTGGGCGATCGCTCTTCCTATGACGCCTATTACCACAGCAGCAGCAGTCAACATATCTATCGAGTGAATGGCTAATTTACGCTGAGGCGAAGCTTATGATACGCACTGTTGTTCATCTATCGGTCTTGAGTATTATTCTGATTCTCTCTGTGATCTCATGTCTCCAACCGAGCTTTGCAGATACATCCCAGAGTGATGTCACTGCCGTGAGTACCAGCGTTATCAATAGTCTTTCCTTTCCGGGGATGCCTGCGGATGCCAACTTGCGAGTGTCCCATGTTGCGATTGTCGAAGACTATGCGATCGCAGATTGGCGATTGGGGGATGGCGGCGGGCAGGAGCTGCTGCATTCCAACAACGGTGTATGGGTGGTGGTCACAGGCGGCGGTGGGGCAATGGACACCTCAGACCTGATTCAAGCTGGGGTGCCCAAAGCGATCGCTATGGCGCTGATTCAACAGATTCAAGCCCAATGGCAGCAGTAGGGAGAGTGATATGCACTGGGGTTTATGCCTGCACCGGAGCCACCTATCTATTCTTCTTGCTGCGCAGTTTTGCCTGGGGTTACTGCTGGTCTTGAGCGCACCGCTACTGACTGGACATGCGATCGCCCATTCAGCGTTGCGATCTCCTGTAGAAACCGTTTCTTCTGAAATGCAAGCGCTGAATTATCGCCCGCAGCCCCTCAATGCTGGAGTCCGAATTCCAGATGCCGTCAAACGCTGCATGGAGTCATCGGGAGAGCGGTTTGATCTGCTGGGCTCTGTCCAGTCCCAGGGTCAAACCTATTATCTGCTCGGGATTTATTTCGGTTTTGCTCAGCAGTCTCCTTTAGAGGCTAGCGATGAACTGATCGCGATCGCCCCACAACAAGGATGTAGACGGCTAGTCGGAATTCAATCGACTGCAAAACCAATCAGCGTCTATATGCCTCAATCCGCTGCTGCTGCCTTAGAGCTACAGCGTTACCGTCGTGCCATTACGCTTGCGGGCGGGATCGCGTCATTTCAGCAAGACTTGAGCCGCCATATCGATGCTGCAAAGGGTCTCTATCTGCTTTCCCCTGAGCAAATCTGGGCCTTGCGCCAGCTCGGAATAGCAATTTCCAGTCACTATCGTGTACTCCAGTCCACCACCTTTTGAAGCGGATGAGGTCTGTTATGGGTCAACGTGCGATCGCCCTGTTCTTTTGCGGACTGCTGCTCCTGCTGAGTGGATGTAGCGCTGCTGTTGCAGAAACTGCACCTGTACCCGGTGCTAAAACAGTGCTGCCCCTGTTTCAGCCATTCATCCAGCCCCTGCAACTGCAAACTCAAGTTCCCCTTGTGTTGCCTACGGTTATCCCGACTGATGCGGTTGTGCCCGCGCCCCACGGCGAACGACCCTATATCGATGTGCCCATTGCCGCGAACGGACACTTCCAGACTAGTTATGCTTCTATTTTGGCGGCATCCAGCGATCGCTACGAAATTTCTCTAGATGCGGTGTCAGGCTGTCGAGGGGCAGATCGCTGCTCCTTTGGGGTGCTGAGCGGGGAAGTGGTTTACCAAAATACCCCTTCGATTCTGTCCCGCTATGCTTTTGAGCATGCACCTGACTTTCAGCCCAAGGGGCGATCGCCTGAATCGATGGAAGCAGTGTTGCTCACACGGGGCCTTTCTGGATACTTCATTCCCTTTGTCTGTGGAGCTAATTGTGACAGCTCTAAGGTGATATGGGAGCAAAACGGCTATCGCTACAGCGTCGGGATTTGCTATGGCGCGGAGGCCACTGTGGTCGAGATGGCAAATTCGGCGATCGCCAATGAGAATTAATCGTATCCTCATTCACCACCCCAGTCATGACTGACAACCGCCCGTCCCTTCCGCCCATTGAATTTCCGCCCAGTTTCCCACCCGGTGCAAGAGCAGCGCTGCGGCATTGGCACCAATACCGCCCCCAAATGTATGCCGACCTTCATGCCAGCGGGACACTGCACGAGATGGCGATCGCAGCTGATGAAGCCACAGCCGCTGCTGAGGATGCGTTGCACATGGCGTTTATTGACCAAGGCTATGCCAATCCTATTGCGTTTGAGATGGCACGGCAGGCGGTGCGAGAACGATATATCTACTTGCCCTCTGAGGACGATGTACCAGAACTCCAGATCAACGACGAGGGGCTTTATAGCTTCGAGTCCCAGGATGTAGATGATGAGTAAGAACTACCGGATTACGACATCGGATGAGATTGGACGAGGTGGAGCCAAGACGAAAGCGAAAGCAAACTTGGCTGCAATTCGCCTGCTCAAGCAACTTGAAGCAGAGCAGCGTCATGCAGAGCCGGATGAACAGGCCGTGCTGGTTAAATTTGCAGGATGGGGTGCCGTTGCCGACATTTTTACAGATAAGCCAGAGTGGACGATGTTGCACCATGAGCTCCAGTCTCTGCTGAGCGCGGCTGAATATGAATCGGCCAGAGCCGCCACGCTTAATGCCTACTACACGGCACCTGAAATTGCAGCAGCTATTTATGACGGCTTGGCGCGATTAGGATTTGGGGGTGGCAAGATTCTTGACCCCTCCATGGGGGCCACCGGAATGTTTGAGGGAACCCTGCCTGAAGCCTGGGGCGATCGCACAGAACTCCTTGGTGTTGAGTTAGATAGCCTCTCTGGTCGCATTGCCCAACAGCTTTACCCAGAGGCATCGATTCATATCCGAGGTTTTGAACACACCATACTGCCTGATGATCAATTTGATCTCGCGATTACCAACGTTCCGTTTTCAGAAATTGGTGTAGCAGATCCGGAGTATCGGGGATTCCCTATCCATACTCTGCATGATTACTTTTTTGTAAAAGCTCTGGATAAAGTGCGCCCCGGCGGATTGCTTGCCTTCATTACCTCTAGTGGAACAATGCAGTCTGCTGGCAGCGGGTTTGTGCGTGAATGGCTGGCAGAGCGGGCCAATTTGGTTGGTGCAATGCGTCTACCTAGCCAGGCCTTCAAGCAGGTCGCTGGAACAGAGGTGACCACTGACCTAATCATCCTACAGAAGCGGGGTGCGGATGTTAACCCAAACGGAATCACCTGGAGTAGACTTCAGCCCAGCTCAATCCTTAGCCAGGATGGTGAAGCCTTAGCTATTAACGAATACTATGCTCGCCATCCCCATCAGATGCTAGGGATTCTCGCGGATGACAAGCTGCATCCAGGGCGGTTAGCCCTCAACAGCGATGGGCGGGATCTAGCCACTGCTATTCACACAGCCTTCAATACGTTCCCGGCGGATATCTATCACCCTGTCATTGAGGAGGCTCCTCTTCAATCTCCAGGTATTCTCATTCCACCCGCTCTCCAAGATCAAGTAAAGCCCTATGGCTATGTGCTGCACGAAAACCAACTCATGCAGCGTGTCGGCTATTACCTAGAGCCCATTGCGTTTGAAGGGAAAAAGCTAGAGCGCATCAAGGGGATGCTGACCATTCGAGATGCCGTGCAAACTGTTTTTCAGGTGCAGCTTCAAAATGGTGCAGACAGCGCATTGCAGATAGCTCAGGCGACTCTGAATCAGACCTATGACTCCTTTGTTAAAACCTATGGATGTCTGAGCCAAACCGCTAACAAACTTGTTTTTCGAGACGATCCAGACTATCCTCTGCTGCTGGCGCTAGAGCGCTACGACCGAGAAACTAAAACGGCGACCAAAACTGCCATCTTTGCAGATCGAGTTATTCAGTCGCACCAAGAAAAAACGACGGCTAATAGTCCAAAAGAAGCTCTGCTTTATAGCCTCAACGAACGTGGCAGAGTAGATCTTGACTACGTTGCCCGATTGGTTGGCAAACCGGAAGCAGAGGTGACTAGCGAACTGCACCATGAAAGGTTGATCTTCCTGGATCCTGTAAAAGGTCAATGGGTGACTGAGGATGAATATCTTAGTGGAGATGTCAAAGCCAAATTGCAGTTTGCCCAACAAGCCGCGGCTGAAGATACGCGATATGCGATTAATGTTGATGCCCTGCAAGCGGTACAGCCTGCCCCTATTCCACCGGGAGATATTGAGGTGCGTCTGGGCGCAGCTTGGCTTCCTGCTGCGGACGTGCAGGATTTTGTGAGCCAACTGTTGGAAGCCAGCGGGCAAGTCAATGTCCAGTATTCGCCATTTCTAGATGTTTGGTCTGCGGACGCTGACTATCGAGTCTTGGGCTCGGTTAAAAACACCAAGATTTACGGTACAGATCGGGTTGGTGCAGTGCGTCTAATCGAGCTGGGATTAAATCTCAAAGATCCGGTAGTCTACGACAAAGTAGAAGAGCGTCTTGTCGTTAATCCAGATGCTACGGCCGCTGCCCGGATGAAGCTAGAAGACATCAAGGTTGCTTTCAAAGACTGGGTGTGGCAAGACCCAGAACGAACCGAGCGGCTGACTAACTTATACAACGATAAATTTAATACCTTTCGCCCTCGGCAATATAATGGCGCACACTTGGAACTTCCTGGTTCCAATCCCGCGATTCAACTGCGCCTGCATCAAAAAAATGCGGCTTGGCGTGTGCTGCAAGAGGGAAATGCTCTGCTTGCGCACTGCGTTGGTTCCGGGAAAACCTTCACGACGATCGCTGCTGTGATGGAGCAAAAGCGCTTGGGTCTTGTGAATAAGCCCATGATTGTTGTTCCCAATCACCTATTGGAACAATGGGCGGCAGATTTCAAACGGCTTTACCCCAACTCCAATGTTCTGGCCGCGACTAAAGATGACGCTTCCGCCCAAAACCGCCAGGAGTTGATGTCCCGAATTGCCACTGGGAATTGGGATGCGGTGATTGTGACCCACTCTGGTTTTGGCAAGCTGAAGATGAGTAAGGATGCCCAATTAGACTTTTGTCGAGCAGAACTTGAGCAGGTGATGGCAGCGGCTGAAGAGGCAAAAAGCAACAGCAGTTCGCGCAGCATGATCAAGGAGCTAGAGCGGCAGAAAAAACGTCTGGAAAAGCGCGTTGGTGAGGTTGCCAACGCTCGTAAAGATGATGTGGTGACCTTTGAACAACTAGGAGTAGATCAGCTTTACATTGATGAAGCCCACTATTTCAAGAATCTGGGATACCACACCAAAATGTATGGTATTGCCGGGCTACCTAATACAACAAGCGATCGCGCCTTGGACTTGTTTATGAAGTGTCGCTACCTGGGACAACAGCATGGGGAGGGCAAGGGCGTTGTCTTTGCCACGGGGACTCCCGTATCTAATTCAATGGCAGAACTCTATACGATGCAGCGGTATTTGCAGCCGCAAGCCCTTAGGCAGATTGGGTTAGAGCGATTTGATGCTTGGGCCAGCACCTTTGGTGAAACCGTTACAGCCCCTGAAATTACTCCTGCAGGTGGTTACAAAATCAAAACTCGATTCTCGCGGTTTGTTAATATTCCAGAGTTGATGAATACAGTTCGGCAGGTAGCAGATATCCAGACTGCTGAAATGCTTAACCTGCCTACGCCGCAACTCAAAGGCGGTAAACCGCAGGTGGTAGCTGTTGCTGCCTCTGATATCCAGTTAGCATTTGTAGAAGAGTTAGCGAAACGTGCTGAAAATATTCGCAGCGTTGATCCCCGTGATGACAACATGCTGTTGATCACCACCGATGGTCGCAAGGCTTCGCTCGATATGCGTCTGATCAATCCGTACATTCCCCATGAGTACAACAAGGTAGACCAATTGGTTGAGGATGCTTATGAATTTTGGGAACGTACTCAGGGCGATCGCACTACCCATCTGATTTTTTGTGACATGGGTACGCCCAAGGAAGACGTAGACTTCGAGAACACCAACCCAGTTGATATCCAGCCGCACTTCACCGTCTATCGCTACATCAAAGAGGGCTTGATTGAGCGTGGCATCCCAGCCGCCGAAATCGCCTTCGCTCAGGATTTCAAGACCGATGCCCAAAAGTTAGAAATGCAACAGAAATTTAATGCGGGTATTATTCGGGTGATGATTTCGGGTGCTCAACTCGAAACAGGTTTTAACGGACAGCGCAAATTAGGCTTAGAATCCCACTTGACTGTCCCTTGGCGACCGGATCAAGTCGAACAGCGCGATGGCAGAATTCTGCGGCAGGGCAACGAAAATTCAGAAGTCGAAATCCGGCGCTATGTTACCCAAGGCAGAGACGGACGCCCCAGTTTTGATTCCTACATGTGGCAAACCCTAGAGACGAAAAAGAAATTTATCTCCCAGGTGATGGCTGGCAATAGCGAAATTCGGACGATAGAAGATGTGTCTGAAGCAGCTTTGACCTACGCTGAAGTGAAGGCGATCGCCACGGGTAATCCATTAATTATGGAAAAGGCAGAAGTCGACAACCGAGTGTCGCAATTAGCGGCGCAGAAGCGCTCATACCTCAATCAGCACTATTCCATCAACCAAGAACTCAAGCGGCTGCCTGAGCGGATAGATGATCTGTCCCGCAGCATTAGCGCCCTGCAAGCCGATGCTCGCAAGGTGCCCACTCTTAATACTTTGACCCTAGTGGTGCAGGAGATTGAGTTTACTGATGTTAAAGAAGCGATCAAAGCTGTCAAAGCTATAGTGCTCGAAAAGCAGATGAAACAAGACTTTCGCCCTGAACTCATTGGTCTAGTCGGTGGCTTTGACCTATGGCTCAAACGAGAACGATGGGGGGATGGAATCAGTCTGGTTCTTTGCGGGCAGCAGGACTATGTTTGTAAAATTGAACATACCTACGTGGCGACGGCATCCAACCTGATCAGCACCTTAAGCAACATTGAACCGCAAATTCAGCAAACAGAATGGCGATTAGCTGATGCCCAGAAAAAGCTAGTAGAGCTATCTCAGCACAGCAATGATATCTTTCCTAAAGAAGGCGAGCTTCAAGCGGCTCTAAAGCGCCAAGCTGAAATCAACGCAGAGCTAGGGCTAAACAAAGATAATGCTCAAGCTAGCGAAGAAACTAGCGAAGACATAGAAGAGGGTGATGCACCTGAGAAAGGCGCTCTAGGGTCTGTCGGTCGTGATGAATCGGTAGAGGCGATCGCCCCTCCCTCACCAGCCTGGAATGATTTAACCGTTGAGCAGACAGCACCCGTTGAGCACGATGAGCAAGCAATTGCTGTTGAATCTCCCAATGTCGAGGTTAGTCGTCAAGTAGAGTGGGAATGGGCGAAGGAGATCTTGAGGATTGCTGCGATCGCCTATGCCTATGCGGGCAGTCAGGGGCAGATTCAGTGCGATGGAGAATGCTGGACAGCAGCAGGTAAATACTACGACATCAGCTATAACCCACTCAATGAAAACTTCTTTATTACCGGCAAAGCAGGCAACCCGGTCATTGTCCAGAGCATTGCTGGCGTCCTAGACCGCAATTGCACCTGTGATCTATCCCCAGTAGATTTAGCGCGATTTCAGCACACCGAAGCACAGCTCAATTTGAAACAATCAACATTGGCCTTTACCCAAACCCCTGCTCAAACTCAGAAGATTGCTCAGAGGCATTGGGTCAATGGTCAACCTCAAAGTGAGATCGGGCAAGAGTCTACTTCTATTTCAATCAATGCATTGAACATATGGCATCAATACGCCATAGCACTAGGGCGTTCGCAGCGGCATCTGCGACAGATTGAACATGTCCAATCAGCAGTGCAGCAGGGTAAACCATTGACTGAGCGCGATCGCCAGGTGATATGCTATGACAAAAATGCATGGCAGCAGCAGGCGCAGACCATTTTAAGCAATGCTATGACCATTCTGGAGCGGATTGGGATTTCCGAGCGAGATGCGAAACGGTTTGATGGCAAAACCTATCAGATTTCTATAGATGCGGTGGGAACAGTAGCGATCGCGGCCACTGGGCGAGGCGAAGTGTTACGGGCCAAAGACGGCACAATTATCCATGCCAGCGTAACAAAAGCGGACGCTGAGCGGTTTCAGCAATTTGTTAGTCGTCTACAATCATCGGCAACGCCATTGGGGATGGCAGAACGGCATAGACAAGCCGTAGAGTGCGATCGCGGATGAGACAATGCGCAATACTAAAAGAAGGGGTAGGATGACGATTGCTCCTCCAATACTCCCAACTCAAAGACGCCCTGGTCAGCAATATAGCGGTATGCAGGTTTTCTCAGTACGATTCTAGGATTTTAGAGATTGCCTAATGGGTGTCGCTTCACATGAAAGCATAGGTAGCCCTCGTCATGCTCTAGATTTATGATTTACAACTTTTTTAGGTGTAATTTGGGTGTAATAAGTAGTGAATTAACCTGAAACCCTTTCACCTAAAAGATTAATGGCTGATTTATAATCAGCCGGTTGCAAGTACTTTGTGAGAAGCAAACTACGAGTCTTGTCACCCGCTTTTAAGTAGAACATCCAAAGCCTCTTTTAGTAAGCAGGTCTGGACGTTTTCTTTTTGGACGACACCGAAAACGGTTTAGCCTTTTTAAGGGTTGTTGCGCCAGATTGAGATAGCAAGAGTCGTCCATATTTGTATTGAATGGTTGGGTGGCTTGTTCAAGTCGCTACTTGGCGATCGCTATAGGCCACGTAGGCTGAATCAACAACAGAACCCATTAGGGCAACTGGAGTATTCGCCGAGGAATAGTATTTGACATCCTCAGGAAAAGTCTGGCTCAGCAAATCGATCGCCCCGATTCGCCCCTGGCCTGGGCGCACGTAGACGACTAAAATCGGTCGCCCAATGCGGAGATTAATCAACCCCTCAATAACCTCGTTGACCAGGGCATCACGTTTTTTGTAGCCGACCTCGCGCACTGCCCCATCGGGAGAAACGATCTCCGGCAGTGCTAAAACGTCGCAATTGACAAAATCAATTACCAAAACGCTGCCCCATCGCCCCTGGGGTTTCTGGTCTGGGTGCCACAGGCGCACATCTGAGAAGCCTCGTCCTTTCAGCAGAGCGTATTCCAATGGCTCTTTGCTGGGTTGGGCAGGAAGATAGTAATCCACCACGGTGTTGCTGATGATTTGCTCGGTGCGGAAAGTGCGCTGAATGTTGCGAGCCTCGGCTTGAATCAGCGGTTCAATATGGTCAGACAATTCCTGGCGCACCATGCGGGTAGCTATTTCTCGGGCATCGTCAAGGTTGCTTTTGAAAAACCAGGTGAGCAACCCTCCTAGCAGCGCCAAAAAGCCTAGGAAAACGGTGTTTAACCGCAAGACAAACTCTAGCTGACTCTTCAGCAACTCTACCTCAGCCGTGGGCGAAGGAGGCGGAGTTTGGGCCAGTAGCAGTAAAGCAGAGTCGAAAAGAGACACCATATTCATGGGGATGATGTTTTGAAGGCTGACTCAGGATATAGCAGGATGAAGAACGAAGAACGAAAAATCATGTAAAAACCTTCATCTTTAAACTCGCTCCAATCCCCTTGCTCGTCGCCCTGAAGCCATTCTTCTAAAGAATCGATCAGCAGGAGA